>CBFDBN010000055.1:0-14212 GCA_965603055.1 uncultured bacterium
ACGTCAAATGGAAAACAGTTAACTTTTAATAGCGATTCTTTCACTGCTTACTGTTCTCTTACTACTGTAAACATCTCACTTTTCACCATTCACTTTTCACTTATTTTTGATGCTGCGCTTTCGCGATTTTTGCCCAGGTATCTCGCAATGTGACAGTACGATTGAATAACAGTTTATTAGTTGTCGAATCCGGATCAACACTGAAGTAGCCCAGTCTTTCGAATTGAAATCGCTCTCCTGGTTTGGCATTTGCTAAACCTGGTTCCAGCCGACAGGATTTCAATACTTCCAGGGAATTGGGATTTAAGTTTGCAGTGAAATCTTCTCCTTCATTTACATCTTCCGGATCTTCATTTATGAAAAGATGATCGTACAACCGAACCTCTGCCTCAACCGCATGGGCAGCCGAAACCCAATGTAGTGTGGCTTTTACTTTGCGCCCATCAGGCGACCAGCCTCCCCGTGTTTCAGGATCATAAGTGCAATGCAACTCTATAATCTCTCCTGTCTTTTCGTCTTTGACAACATCCTCGCATTTGATATAATAACCATACCGCAATCGCACTTCTCGATCCGGAGCCAAACGAAAAAATTTTTTCGGTGGATCTTCACGAAAATCATCCTGTTCGATGTATAACACTTTTGAAAAGGGGACTTTTCTTGTTCCCATATTTTCATCCTCGGGATTATTCACTGCATCCAGTTCTTCAACCTGGTCGTCCGGATAATTGTCGATCACTACTTTTAATGGACGCAAAACTGCCATGACGCGAGGCGCTCGTTTATTTAAATCTTCGCGAAGGCAATGCTCCAATAGTGCGATATCAACAACGCTATTGGCTTTTGCTACGCCAACTCGGGCAGAAAAATCACGGATCGCTTCTGGTGTATAGCCCCGTCTTCTTAATCCTGAAATAGTTGGCATTCGTGGATCATCCCACCCTGCCACGCGATTTTCCTGCACCAGGCGAAGCAGTTTTCGTTTGCTCATCACCGTGTAATTGAGAAACAGACGAGCAAACTCAATCTGCTGCGGACGATAGACGCCCAATGCGATAAGAAACCAATCGTACAATGGACGATGATCCTCAAATTCCAGTGTACAAATCGAGTGGGTAATGCCTTCAATGGAATCTTCCAGCCCGTGCGCCCAGTCATAAGTGGGGTAGATGCACCATTTATCGCCAGTCCGGGGGTGAGTTGCACGAAGGATTCGATACATAATTGGATCGCGCATATTTAGATTGGGAGAAGCCATGTCGATTTTTGCTCGAAGGGTACGGGACCCGTCCGGGAATTCCCCGTCGCGCATTCGCTTAAATAAATCTCGGTTTTCTTCAATCGAACGATTGCGATAGGGGCTTTCTTTCCCTGGTTCGGTTAACGTACCGCGATATTGACGGATTTCATCGGCGCTCAAATCGCAAACATAAGCTTTTTCTTTTTCGATTAACTGAACCGCATAATCGTACATCTGCTCAAAATAGTCGGAAGCAAACAATAATCGATCATCCCAATTAGCCCCAATCCATCTAACGTCTTCGATTATAGATTCAATGTATTCAATTTCCTCTTTGCTGGGATTGGTGTCATCGAATCGCAAATTAAAAAGTCCACCAAACTCCTCTGCCAGTCCAAAATTTAAGCAGATGGACTTAGCATGTCCAATGTGCAAATAGCCATTGGGTTCCGGCGGGAATCGGGTATGGACTCGACCGCCATATTTGTTAGTCTCTAAATCATCAAGTATGATTTGCTTGATAAAATTGATTATAACAGGTTTTTCTTTATTGTCAGGCATATCTCATAATTCCCTATTAGTCTTGCAGTAATAGTCTCTTTTTCGCATCCTCAATGAGAATTTTAGGCTCTTTTGCTCTGGAGTCTAAAAAGGCTATGAATTCATCATTATAGCGAAGGCTTTCAACTTCTGATTCAAAGTCATCAACCTCTGCAAGGATAAATTTATCGCCGTTTGGTACTTTGATAAGGACATTTTCCCGACGAGCTAACTCTATAAGTTGCTCTATTGATACATGTGTTTTTAATAATTCTATTGTTTTCATATATTCACTTCCTCTCCGCAAATAAATAGCTTATTATGTTCTTTAAAACCAATAGCAGTTATGTCGACGATATGCTCATTTTCGTTCACATTATAAAATATTCTATATTTACCGACACGTAATTCCCATCGTGAAAATATATTATCACGTAACAATTTTCGGTTTCGCGTCTCTACCATTGGTTCATAAAGTAGTTGACTGTCAATGGCATCAAATATAATTACCCGCTCGTACTTTTTGAACCATTCCAAATCGTCTAAAGCGCTTTCAGCAATCTTTATGAGAAATTTCACATTTTTCCTTATTCGTTGAGTTCATCCATCCATTGGAAAATCATCAACTCGAAATCGCACTTTTAACAAATTTAGTACATTTCTCTTTGCCCAAAATTTCTGCAATATGGGGAAGCTCAGGTCCATGCAATTTCCCGGTCAAAGCGATTCGAATGGGTATCCAGAGGTCTTTTCCCATTATGCCAGTTTCATTTTGAACGGTCTTCATCATTTTTCGAAAAATATTGGCATCCAATTCTTCAATCGTATCCAATCCCCGCAGAAACGACCAGAATATCCTTCGGGAGCTATCCTTTCGAATCATAATTCTGGCTTGTGGATCATCGATCGAAAAACTGTTTTGATAAAAAATTGCGGCTTGCTCAGCCACCTGGTCTAAATGATCCAGGTAGTTCTGTAGCAGTGACATGATTTTTTTGGTGCTCTCAAAATCTCCAACTGGATAATTTGCCTGTTTTAAATAGGGAGTTGCTAATTTGGTCATTCGATCAGGATCTAACTGACGAATATAATAGCCATTCATCCAGTTCATTTTTTCAATATCGAAAACAGCAGCCGCTTTTGAAATCCGTTTAAAATCGAATTCTGTGATTAATTGTTCAATCGATAATATTTCCTCACCGGAGACAGATGACCAGCTCAGCAAACTCAAGAAATTGATAATTACTTCTGGCAAATAGCCGCGATATCGATAATAATCAATGGAGGTGGCGCCATGGCGCTTTGATAACCGTGTTCTGTCCGGTCCTAAAATCATCGGGATATGTACAAACTTTGGCAAGCTAAAGCCAAGCGCATCATAGATTAAAATTTGCTTCGGTGTATTGGAAACGTGATCATCCCCCCGGATAATATGTGAAATTTCCATGAGATGATCATCGACCGCGGCAGCAAAATTATAGGTCGGAATTTCTTCACCGCGCATGATGACAAAGTCACCGATGTTTTCGCCATCAAATGATAATTCGCCCTTTACAATATCTTTGAATATGATCTCTTGTTTTGGAACAATAAACCGGATCGCTGGTTTGCGTCCCTCGGCAAAGTATGCCTGTTTTTGTTGCCCTGTTAGATGAAGGCATTTCTGATTATAATTAACTGTTTTGCCTTTTACCAAACTCTCCTTCTTCATGTCTTCGAGTTCTTGCGGAGTACAAAAACAGTAATAGGCTTTTCCTTCATCCAAAAGCTGCTGTGCATATTTTTTGTAAATAGCCAATCGTTTTGATTGTCGATAGAAATTATGGGGACCACCAACACCAGGTCCCTCGTCCCAGGTTAATCCTAACCATTGCAGATCATCACAAATTTGATCGATATATTTGTCGACAGATCTTTCCGGGTCAGTATCTTCAATTCTTAAAATAAATTTGCCGCCGGTATTTCTGGCAAATAGCCAATTCAAAATGGCGGTTCGAACATTTCCAATGTGTAAATGTCCAGTCGGGCTTGGTGCAAAACGTACTCTAGTTTCCATAGCAAATATAAATTTCCTTCGTGAATTTTATTTATCTTGTATTAATGCGATAGCATAAGCCGCAATTCCATCCCCGGATCCGATAAAGCCCAATCCTTCTGTCGTCGTTGCTTTTACTGAAACCTGATCTGGCTTAATATTCAATGTTGTTGCAATATTTACTTTCATCTGGCTGATAAAGAAGCGCATTTGAGGTTTCTCAGCCACAATAGTCGAATCGATATTTACTATTTTAAATTTTACCTCAACTAATAATCTTTGAATTTCTTTTAAAATAATTAAACTTGAGATATTTCGATATTGCTCATCAGTCGATGGAAAATGATGCCCGATATCAGGTAATCCCGCAGCTCCCAATAAGGCATCACCGATTGCATGACACAAAACATCGGCATCGGAATGGCCAAGTAATCCTTTTTCGAAAGGGATCTGGACTCCCCCGATTATCAAATGTCTTCCCGGGACAAGTCGATGGACATCATAACCAGAACCGACTCTTGTCATAAAGAATTCAACGCATTTTTGTTAGTAAAAGTTTTGCCAGGTTCAAATCCCCTGGTGTCGTAATCTTGATATTGGTCCGACTTCCTTCAACCACGTAGATTGGATGTCCCATAAGTTCGACCAATTCTGAATCATCAGTTGCCGTTCTACAATTAAAAAATGCCTGTTGATAGGCATTTAAAATCAGGTCTTTTTGAAAGACCTGGGGAGTTTGAACCAGCCAGACTGAATCCCTTTTTAACGATTGTTTAACCTGTTTGCCAGAGACTTTTTTTATGCTGTCATGAACTGGTACAGCTAATATCGCTGCCCCGGTTTCTTTTCCTTTATTAATAACCTTTCGCAGCAGCTTCAAGCTAATTAACGGTCGAACCGCATCATGAATCACAACTATAGAGGTATCCTGACTTACAGCTTTGAGCGCTTTAAAAACTGATTCTTGCCGGGTAACACCCCCGGTTTCAAGTTTGCTGATTTTTGATAAGTCATGCTTTTCGATAATATTTTCTATCACATATCGATACCAGGCTTTTGGGACCACGATAATTATACGATCAATAAGCTCACTTTGACAAAACTTTTCTAAAGTATAAACAAGAATTGGTTTATTTTCAATTTCTAAAAATTGCTTATAAATTGGACTTCCCATCCGTTGGCCGCGCCCGGCAGCCGCAATAATCGCGCAAACACTCACTTTTTACCTTGATTATAAAATCAACATGGCATCGCCGTAACTATAAAAACGCCATTTTTCTTCAATTGCCTTTCGGTATGCTTCATAAATGTAGTCGCGACCGGCAAATGCCGAGACTAACATCAACAGCGTGGAACAAGGCAAATGAAAATTGGTGATAAGCCGATCAACGATTCTTACTTCATAAGGCGGGTAAATGAATTTATCGGTCCAGCCCTTCATCGGTTTAACGCATCTTTCGGAGGTGACCACTGATTCTAAAACACGCACCGCACTGGTTCCGACTGCCCAAATCTTTCCGCCTTCACGTATCGTTTTATTGATTACATTGGTTGCATCTTCTGATATTTCAAAATATTCTGAATCCATTTTGTGTCGGCCCAAATCCTCCACCATCACTGGTCTGAAACTACCGAGTCCCAAATGGAGCAGCACGTAAACAATTTTCACACCTTTTTTCTCAATTTTATCTAACAGCTTTTTGGTAAAATGAAGTCCGGCAGTGGGAGCCGCAACCGCGCCGCGCACTTTGGCATACACGGTTTGATATCGCTCTTTGTCCATGTTTTCGGATTCGCGTTTAATATATGGTGGCAGCGGAGATTTCCCAAGTTTTTCAACAAGTTCAAAAAAATCATCCTGGTAATAAAATCGGACAACTCTTCCACCTGAAACAGTATTATCAATAACATCGCAATAAAAATCTTTAGCCACGGTAAGTCGATTCCCTACTCGAACCTTTCGAGCTGGTTTGACCAATACTTCCCATAAACTGTCTTCTAATGCTCGAAGTAAAAAAATTTCTACCTGTGCATCAGTTTTATCTTTTGTTGCTGTGAGGCGAGCTGGAAAAACTTTTGTTTCATTAAGCACCAGGCAATCGCCTTCATCTAAATACTTAAGAATATCAGAAAAGATTCTTGTTTCAATTGTTTCGGTCTTCCTGTCCAGTACCATAAGCCGGGATTGATCCCTTTTATCTTGCGGGTACTGGGCAATTAGATCAGAAGGTAAGTCATACTTGAAATCAGAAAGCTTCATTTTTTGGCTCCTCAAAATAATTTTTCCTGGACTTGAGACTTTAAAGCCAGGTCAAAATGCCGGTAAGCATGTTCGGTTGCAACCCGTCCTCTCGGGGTACGATTTAAAAAACCTTGCTGGACTAAAAATGGTTCATATACCTCCTCGAGCGTATCGCTTTCTTCCCCCACAGCTAAAGCCAACGTATTTATTCCAACCGGTCCCCCATTGAATTTATTGATAATGGTTGTCAGAATTTTTTTATCCATATCATCCAGTCCTCGTTCGTCAACATCCAGTTGATGAAGCGATTGGATTGCGACTGCATAATCAATTTTTCCATTTGCGGCAACCTGCGCAAAATCTCGAACACGACGTAACAGCCGATTGGCAATCCTCGGTGTCCCGCGCGACCGTCGAGCAATCTCCTGGGCAGCATCTTCATCGATTTCGATCCCCAGAATTTTTGCAGAACGATTAATAATGATTCCTAATTCTTCGGGATTGTAAAAATCCAACCGACTGACGACACCAAACCGAGCCCTAAGCGGTGAGGTCAATAAACCCGCCCGCGTCGTTGCGCCAACTAAAGTAAAATGAAACAGCTTTAATTGTATGGTTCGAGCGTTGGCCCCTTTGTCAATAATTATATCCAATTTAAAATCTTCCAAAGCCGGGTAGAGATATTCTTCAATTGTATGATTCAGTCGATGGATTTCGTCAATAAACAGCACATCACGATCAGCAAGATTGGTTAAAATACCTGCCAGGTCGCCCGGCTTCTCAATCGCCGGTCCCGAGGTCATTTTGACATTTGAATTCAGCTCATTGGCAATGATATGTGCCAGCGTTGTTTTACCCAGCCCGGGGGGACCATAAAATAAAACATGATCTAATGCTTCTCCTCTATCCATGGCTGCCTGAATAAATATACTTAAATTATTCTTAATTTTTTCCTGACCAATAAACTCTGCCAAAGATAACGGACGAATAGTTCGATCAAACTCAAATTCGTCCTCTAATCGATCAGGATTCGTGGGACCTTTTCGTTCCGGTTTAATTTGTTCTTTTTGAATCATTTCCATGTATATTGAAAATTCATTACACCAGGCGCAAAGCTTGTTTAATCAATTCCTCTAAAGTCAGTTCTTGTTCGCTTTGCTGCTTTGCCTTCTGGAGAGCGAGTTGAGCATTATTTTTTGTGAATCCTAACGATACTAATGCCGTCAAGGCTTCATTTAATATTCGTTCTTTCTCTGCCAATTCTATTCCCGAAGATGGCAGCTTTGCCCGGGGGATTGTTGGTGGCTTAACTTTGTCCTTTAAATCCAGAATTAAGCGCTGGGCAGTTTTTTTCCCCACGCCTGACAATGACGTCATAGCGGCTAAATCTTCCTCGATGATATATCTCTGTAAATATTCCACTGATACACTGGACAGGATAACCTGCGCCTTCTTTGGCCCGATTCCAGGAGTGGAAATCAATTGTAAAAACAGCTCTCTCTCATCGTTCGATTCGAATCCAAACAACTGTAAATTGTCCTCTCGAACGTGTAAATAAGTCAGGACTTTTGCCTTATCACCGACTGAACCCAAACATTCATAACAGGGCAAAGTGATATTCACCTCATAGCCAACTCCATTAACTTCGATACTTAACTTTGTTGGTGTTTTTTCAACGATAGTCCCCTGTAAAGAATTGATCATGTTCGCTTCCGATTTATTGGTTTCGACGTTCCGATCCGTGCTTCAGTTTTCAATCTTTGACTGTGACAATAAGCCACCGCCATGGCATCCGTTACATCATAAATTGAAGGTGTTGATGACAAATTCAACAATTGACCGATCATTTGTTGTACTTGATGTTTCGAGGCATTTCCATTGCCAGTGACAGCCTGTTTTATCTCTCGAGGTGAATATTCAGCGGTAGGTACCTGGTAATTCGCTGCCGCTAAAAGCGTAACTCCCCTGGCGTGACTCATCTTCAAGGCAACTTTGACATTTCGAGAATAAAATATTTCCTCCAGGGCGAGTGCATCTAACTGATATTGTCCGATTATATGACATAACTGATCGTATATTGTTTTCAATCGCTTATCAAATGCTTGAGAAGATAGCGTTTTAATCAGCCCAAACTGCGCGATTTCGTACGAATTTTTAATAGCCCGCACTACAGCATAACCGGTATTTAGAAGACCCGGATCGACCCCGAGAATAACCATAATTTATGCTTCCGAAAATTAAAGACTACTCAAATTTTTGCAATATCTCATCATCAATATCGAAGTTGGAAAAAATATTCTCAACATCATCGTGATCTTCCAAGGCATCCATCAATTTGAGCAATTGTTCTGCTTCCTTTTCAGCCACTTTTACGCTGTTTTTAGGATGCAGGGTCAAATCAGCAGAATCGAATTCGATGTTATTTTGCTCGAGAACTGACTTTACATTTTCAAATGAATTCGGTTGTGTGACAATCTCGAACATATCACCCTCTTTTCGCATGTCATCGGCGCCTGATTCGAGAACGAATTCCAGTAGTTTCTCCTCAGAAATCTTGCTGGAATCAATTTCAATGATTCCTTTTTTATCAAAAATCCAGGCAACACAACCCGACTCACCGAGATTGCCATTGTGCTTTGAAAGAATGTGACGAATATCGGCTACTGTTCTATTTTTATTATCTGTTAATACTTCGATCATAAGAGCTGTTCCACCGGGTCCATAACCCTCATAAGTTACATTCTCGTAGACGACGCCAGGTAACTCACCAGTACCCCGTTTTATTGCTCTTTCAATATTTGCTGCCGGCATATTGACACCTCTGGCAGCAGCTATCGCTGTTCTGAGGGAAGGATTGGAAGCTTCATCGCCTCCGCCCGTCCGAGCTGCAATGGTAATTTCTTTAATGTGTTTCGTAAAAATCTTACCTCGATGTGCATCTGTTTTGGCTTTTTTACGTTTAATTGTACTCCATTTAGAATGACCGGACATATATTTTCTCCTAAAATTTATAACCTATAATTTAATAAATTTTTTATCGATTTCCAAATGAAAAATTTGACCAGATAGATATTTTTCTTAATTTTTTATCCAATATTTAAAAAAATTTAACATGTTGGGGAAAATATATGCTTGTTACCCACGATCAAACATTATTTTGAAACGCAAAAAGATTAATGAAGCCCTCCCAAAAGTAAATTTACCTTCATTTGAAATTGGATTGATGGGGATTGGATTTTAAAAATCCATTGCTCCAGATACCCCAATACTCCTTTCGCTTCACTCTTTTAGCGGCTTGCCCGGATCGAGCTTACCAGTTATAACGAATGACCTGGCAGCAGATTAAGGATTACTAAGGAAAGAATAAAAATTTTTTAATATCTTAGGGGAGAATCGTTATTGCGTTTCGCCACGATATTCGTACGAACCACCCAGGCATCTTCAAAGCCTTTTTCAACAGCCAATTGTTGAAGTTTATCAGCTTCATAACGGGTAAGACAATTTCCAACCCGGACCTTATAATAAGGAATATCATAAATCAGGTAAATCTCTTCGTTAATAAATTTTAGGATTGCGTCTCGCTGAATCTGTTTTGCTCGATCTTCATCTGAGACGGCACAGATTTGAACGCGAAATCCCGGGGAAATTTCTGATTGTTGGTAACTCGTGTCTTGCTTTGATAGATTATGTTCTACCGGGTCAGAAGTTGTTTCAATTGAAATTGTCTTCCTGACTTTTAATTCTTCATCATTTAAGATCAACGGATCAAAAAATTCATTCACAATTCCGGTGGTCTTTTCTTCATTTTCAACTTTATCGTCCCCAGGCATCATCGTTCTGGTCATGCTACATCCTGAAATTACCAGGATGAGCAGCAAAAGGTTAAAATATTTTTTGACTTTAATCATGAGTCGTTACTCCGATTTTCTGTTTTTATATATTTTTTCTAATAAAATATAGGGAATAATCTTTTGAATGTCAATAAAAAATTCACATTGTTTCATATTAAGTCAAATTTCAGACGTTTTTCAGGAAGAACTTGAATCGAAATCTGCGATCCATTGCCCGGCGTTAAACAATGCAAAATGAAATGGTCTTTCAATTTTGAAATGTAATCAACATATTTGTATGAAAAAAAAACCTATTATATTATTATAAATGAAATTATATTGATACTATATCAATCAGATTATGATTTAATTGAAATTATTATTATTATTTGAATTCTTTTTCTTGACTTTTTTACATAATACCTTTATATTAAAAGGAGTTAATTAACAAAAACGACTCAATATTAGTCAATTCAATATATTGGAATGATATTTGCATAGAATAACTTATATTCATAATTATTGGACATCGAATATTTATATTTCAATTCAGTTTTGGACCTGAGGCAGTGCATTCCCGAATTATTAAAATTCAATGGTACTGGGGGCAAGTATGAAAGCTATTTTGCAGCTTATGAAAAAAATACCTTTTATTATAGTGATCTTTACCGGAATTCTGTTATTTCAATCGTTTGTTATACCATCATCTTTACCCGGTCAAACCAACTCTGCAACGGATAATGACAGGGCTGAACAATCCCGCTATAACGAAATATTTGAAAAAGCAAAAAAGATAGATTATGCTACTCAATGTGCTCGAAATGCAGTGAAGGCTTTTGCGGACTCGGTTTTTTTACCGGAATTGCTATTCCAGCTTTCAGAATGGGAGATTCAGAGAGAAAAATTGCATTTTGACCTGGGAATGATGAAATACGATCAGCAACTACAACTTTATGAGCAAGGAAAATTAAACCAGGAACCATCAGAACCTATTTTAACATTTGAAAAAGCACTGAAAATAAATCGACAAATTATCGAGGAACACTCTGATGTTCCGTTTATAAATAAAGTGTTATATCGTACTGGAATCTGTTTATTTGAAACCGGTAAAAGGGATAGTGCTAAACAAATATTTCTAAAAGTAACAAACGAATCCCCGGATAGTACTTATTTTGCCGATCTTCTTTTCAGATTAGGGGAATGCTTTTTTGATGAAGGTGATTATGAACAAGCGATCCATGCCTACAAACAAATTTTGGGGGATTGGAAAAGTCCATTTTTCGCAATGGCGCTCTACAAAATCGGCTGGTGCCATTACCGACTGAATCATTACTCAGATGCGATAAGTACTTTCTATTACCTCCTCAACGATATTAATATCCTTGAAAATATCAATTCGGAATTATTGGGAATTACCCAGATTCAGTTAAAAGATGAGATAATGGAATATATCACCATAAGCTTCAGTGATTTTGGCGGTGCTGCTTCATTATTCAATTTCATCGAGAGTATGGGGGGATCGTCTTATACTCCTTTTCTTCTTCACAAATTGGGAAACATTTATTTAAAAAGAGACTTTTACGAAGATGCTATCGATGCTCTGGCATTATTAATAAACAAATTTCCTTATTATGAAAGATTGCCTGAAATTTTCATGGTATTTTTTGAATGCTATGAGACAATGGGGGATATGAATAAGGCTTATATGCTCCATGACGAATTGATCGCATATTGTGGTCCGAAAAGCAAATGGTCTCAGTTGCACAAGAGTCCAGAAGACCGGGAGATTTTCAATTCGACTTTAAAGGAAATCGATTATAGAATTGCCACCCCATTATTAAGCACTGCGGATAGTCTATATGCGACCAGGAACTACCGAGAAGGTATTGAAAAATATTCATACTTTCTCAAAATTTTTAAAACTGATGAACGGGCAGATCACGCAAGCTTTTGCCTGGGAGAATGTTATTTCAATTTAGCCCAATATGAGAATGCTGCTATGGCATACAAAAATATTGTTTTAAATATACCGAAAAGTCAGTTACGTGACGATGCAGCTTATAATTACATTGTTTGTTACGATAAAGTTTTTGATCGATCAAAGCTATCATTGGACGATAACAGCGTGTCCATAAAGCAGACAAAAGAACTGAAAGATCTTATTCTCGCCTGCCACAATTTCCTCAAGTGGTGTCCCCGGTCAAATAAAGAGCCAGAGATAAAATTGAAATTGGGAGAAATATTTTATCGAAAAAAATTATATGATATTGGTGAAAAATACGTCCGATCAGCCCTGGTTTCAATTATGAAGCACAAAAAGGGATTAGAACATAAGACGAATGCTTTAAACCTGTTAGCCCAGCTAAATTTTAAACAGGAGAAATTTAGAAATACGGAACTGCTATCAAATTTGCTAATTAAAGAGAATCCTGACTCGGCTGAGCTTGTTGAACGAAGCAATAAAATGTTAGCATCCACTTCCTTCAAGATTGGAGAAAAGCTAAAATCCAGGGGAAAAAACGAATTAGCTGCCTGGAAATTTGAACAAGCAGCATCTAAATCGTCTGATCCCAATATTGCGGAAGCATCTTTATTCGAGGCAGCGATTCAATATGAACAAGCAAAAGAACATAGCCGGGCAGCTTTAAAATTTGAAGCGTTTTACAAGAAGTATCCCCGGTCTGAACACGTTAAAGAGGCGATTTATAGAGCGGCATTGCTCCGGGAAAAAATGGAACAGTATCAATTAGCTTCAAGAAACTACATCACATTATACGAATTGACTCCCGGTACCGCTGAAGGTTCGGCTGCGCTGCTCAGTGCTGGTTTGGCTTATGAAAAAGATAGAGACTGGTATTCAATGACAGAAACTTTGAAACGATTTGTAATGAAATACCCAACTGATTATGATCACATTTTTGAGGCAATGTTTAAAATTGGCTATGCTTATGAACAACAAGGGATTATTCACCAGGCGAATCTTGAGTATAAAAAACTCTTAAATAAATACGATAAATTGAAAGCCTCGGGTGAGTTTGCGGATGAATATTATGCCGCAGAAGCTACGTTCAGACTGGCAGAAATTGAACATATTAATTTTAAAACAATCAAGTTAGCTCCACCGTTACAGGTGAATTTAAAAAGAAAGCAGACAAAATTTAATGATCTGCTGAAATTTTATGTCGATGTCGCTAAATTCAATATCGCGGAATGGACGACCGCTGCGTTTTATAAGCTCGGTCTTGCTTATGAGGAATTTTGCCAGGATATTCTTGAATCGCCGGCACCTCCAAATTTGCAAGGGGAGGATTTAGAAACCTACTGGACGACTATCAATCAACAGTGGGTAATTCCTTTGCAGAAGGAAGCGCTAAAATATTATCAAACCAATGAGAAATTGGCAGCAGAAAACAATTTGACCAACGAATGGATTGATAAAACAAAGGTACGAATCCTTTTTTTAAACAAGAAACTGGCAGAAGAAACTTCCGTAATTACGCAAAATAACCAGGTAAAAGAAGTCAGCGGTACGGTTAGCTCAGGAACGACCCAGGCTCGAAAAAAATTATAATAAATTCATCAATGAGTGCCCCTGAAAAGCCCTGTGATTATTCCAGGGCTTTTTTTCTTGCTTCGATTAGAATTATTTTTCCCTTGACATTATATCAATTTTTTGCTATGTTTATATCTCTATTTTTGAACCTTCTTAGGAGAAGAAATTTCATCACTGTTTTGTTCCCTATTTATCGAAATTGTTAGGGAGGGTATTGGATAATTTCCAATTGAGGAAACCAGGAAATGATCATAAAAAAAAGTACTCTTTTGCTTCTAATTTGTGGAATTGTTCTCTCGTTTGTAAAAATACTTCACTGCACAGTTTATCAAAATAAAGACTGCCTCCGCTGCCACGATGATCCGAAACTGCTGATGACGGGCAAAAAAGGCAATCTCGAATCGTTGCATGTGGATTCATTGCTTTTTGCCCGAACGCTTCATGGTGTTTATTTGCTTTGTGTGGATTGTCATATTAATGCGGACACGACGGCTCATCCGAATACTGGTTACACGGATGTCAACTGCCTTGCCTGTCATTCGAATCTGACTGGCTATTATCCGCCAAATACGAAGGAAACACTCCTACGAAAAAATTTAAAAATTCCCGAACAAAAAATGGTGGGAGAAAAATATCTCCAGAGTAAACATGGTCAGGCGCTGCTAAGCGGCGATCCTGATGCACCTCAATGTTATGATTGTCATACCCAACATTATCTCAAACCAAAGATTGATCCCAAAGCTTCCATTCACCCGAAAAATTTACCAACAAC
>CBFDBN010000056.1:0-14123 GCA_965603055.1 uncultured bacterium
GAATTTGGGTCGATTAAAACTGGGACAGCAAAGATCAATCAACAATATCGGAAAAAGTGTTCCGATTTTTGATGCAAAAGATTTTGATAAAATGATCGCTAAAACAAAAACCAATCGTGTAATTGTTACAACAGTGGATGGTTTTCACCATCAATACATTATCCGAGCTATGGAGCTGGGTTGCGATGTGATCACTGAAAAGCCGATGACGATTGATGCGGAAAAATGCCAGGCAATTATCGATACGCAGCATAAAACGGGCAAGAAGTGCACCGTGGCATTTAACTATCGCTATTCACCACCACGAACTCAAGTGAAAAATATTTCAGTTTGACTGATGGTTCACAAAGACACACATCATTTTGACCTGGTCAATTGGTGGTTGTCTGCGATTCCGGTTTCAATCTACGCGACGGGGAAACGGGAATTTTACACGCCTGAAATGGTAAAACGATTTGGTCTCGACAGTCATCACGAACGTTGCCATACCTGTCCTGAAAAAGACAAATGTGGATTCGAGCTTAATCTTACTAAAAATAAAGGATTGAAAGAACTTTACCTGGATAATGAGCACTATGACGGTTACTATCGGGATCGCTGTGTCTTCCGTCCTGGCATCGATATTGAGGACACTATGAACGTGCTGGTCAAATACGATAATAATGTGACGTTGTGCTATTCGCTCAACGCCTTCAATTCCTGGGAAGGATATAATATTATTTTTAATGGAACGAAAGGCCGACTTGAACATCGGGTCCAAGAAAAGATTTATATTAGCGGTACGGATACGGTTCAGGGTGGCATTAAAAAAGGTGGTACTTTTACTCGAGTGATTCCGCTTCGGGGACCTGCCCAGGATTTTGAGCCGTGGTCAGGCGAAGGCGGTCATGGTGGCGGTGATAAAGTGCTGCTCGATGATCTGTTTCTGCCTGAAAAGAAAAAAGATAAATATTTTCGAGCAGCCGATCATCGATCTGGAGCTTATTCGATTTTGACAGGCGTGGCGGCAAATGTCTGTTTTCAAACAGGACAGGCAGTGAACATTGCTGATCTGGTTCAAAATATTGGCTATCCTGATTATCCTGAGATGCCATCCGGGACAGAGGCTTTACCGATGCCTGAAAAAATGTAAAACGGCAAAAGGATTTACTGGCAAAATAATTAAAAATAAATAATTTTGCCATTTAATTATTTTGCCAAAACTATGTTTATTTTCTCAATAAAAGGATGTATTCGATGAAAAAATATTTTCTCTTACTAATTCTCATTTTAACACTCATTGGCTGTCAGTCCGAAAGCAGGATTAAAATCATCAAACTGGCGCACGTTCTCGATCCCAGTCATCCAGTCCATAAAGGAATGGTTTATATGGCTGAGAAGGTTGCGGAAAAATCGGACGGCAAAATGCGAGTTGACATTTATCCCAGCGGGCAGTTAGGGCAGGAGCGTGACCTGATCGAGTTACTTCAAATCGGTAGCTTAGCTATGACCAAAGTTTCCACGGCACCGTTGGAAGCGTTTGTGCCCGAGATGAAAATTTTCGGCATTCCGTATGTGTTTCGAGATGATGACCATCGCTGGAAGATTCTGAATAGTGAAATCGGAAAACGCTTGCTTCTTTCTGGCGAGAAGTTTTTCCTGCGGGGAATGTGTTATTACGATGCCGGCAGCCGCAGCTTTTATACGAAGGAATTGCCGATTAATTCTCCTGCGAATCTCAAAGGTTTAAAAATTCGGGTGATGAAAAGTCTAACTTCGTTTGCTATGGTACAATCCCTTGGCGGCTCGCCAACGCCGATTCCGTGGGGTGAATTGTACACAGCACTTCAGCAGGGCGTTGTTGATGGCGCTGAAAATAATCCCCCCAGCTTCTATCTTTCCCGCCATTATGAAGTATGCAAATATTACAGCTTAGATGAACATACGGCGGTGCCCGATATTTTGCTCATGAGTACCGTGGTCTGGCAAAGCCTTTCTTCCCAGGAGCAAAAATGGCTGCAAGAAGCTGTGGATGAATCAGTTGAACAGCAAAAAATATTGTGGAAAGAATCCTCGGATGAAGCCCTGAGAGAAGTTCAAAAAGCGGGAGTAAAAGTACTTTATCCCGATAAGACACCGTTTCAGCAAGCAGTTCAGCAAATGCATGCTTCCTACAAAGGCACGACAATTTATGATCTCATTCAGGAAATTCAAAACGTGAAATAATAGAGGACAACTCATGCAAAAATTTACAACGATAATCAGCAAAATTCTTGGTGTCATACTGATTGTTTTGATGGCGCTTATGGTGCTGGATGTAACCTGGCAGGTTTTCACTCGGTTTATTCTCAAAAATCCCAGTGCATTTACCGAAGAGTTGGCGGGTTTTTTATTAATCTGGATCGGTCTGCTTGGCGCCAGCTATGCATTTTACACGAAGGCACACCTGGGTATTGATGTTTTGACCTACAAATTTACAGGGTTCAAAAAGCAGGTCGTTCAGATTCTCATTAACCTGATTGTGCTGGCGTTTGCATTTTTTGTGATGGTGATCGGTGGAATGCGGTTGGTAAATCTTACGTTTACATTGAAACAGATTTCGCCCGCTTTGGGAATTGCGATGGGGTATATTTATTTGGTGATCCCAATAGCGGGGATTCTTGTCATTTATTTTGCAATAAATTTTATCGTGGAAGCCATTCAAACAACGCCTGTTGAAATGGGGGAACATAAGGTTAGCGCGGTTGATTAAAATTGGAGTGCAGTCCCTTTATGGACTGTTGCGGTGCATAAAGGCACCGCACTCCGTCATAGATATAAGGAGTTTATTTCATGGAAATTTCAGTTCTCGTTTTGATTTTTAGCTTTGTAATTCTTTTGGCGATGAATGTTCCGATTGCCTTCAGTATTGGCATCGCAACGATCTTAACAATGTTGTTTACAATTGCCCCAATGCCTGCTGTTACAACGGTCGCTCAACGAATGGCGACAGGGATCAATAGCTTCGCCTTGCTTGCTATACCGTTTTTCATTCTGTCAGGACAACTCATGGGCAAAGGCGGTATTGCCAGACGGTTGATTGATTTCGCTAAGGTGATCGTCGGAATGCTGCCAGGCGGACTGGCTTATGTGAATGTTATGGCGTGCATGTTTTTCGGGGCGATTTCTGGCTCTGCTGTTGCAGCAACTTCAGCCATCGGCGGATTTATGATTCCGACGATGAATAAAGAAGGATATGATAAAAATTTTAATACAGCGGTTACAGTGACAGGATCAACCACAGGATTATTGATTCCGCCCTCCAATGTTTTAATCGTATACTCATTAGCAAGCGGCGGCGTTTCCATCGCTGCTCTTTTTATTGCAGGTTACCTGCCAGGTATATTAATGGGATTGGGTTTGATCTTCGTGGCAGCGATTATTTCGCTGGTGAAAAAATATCCAGTCGGGGAAAGAGTCAGTGCCTGGGAAGGGATTAAAAAACTGTTCGATGCCATTCCCAGTTTGCTTTTGGTCATCATTGTAATCGGTGGAATTATCGCTGGATATTTCACTGCTACCGAAGCCAGCGCTGTGGCAGTTCTCTATTCGCTTCTTCTTTCTGTGGTTATTTATCGTGAGGTAAAAATCAAAGAACTACCCCAGATACTTCTTAAGACGGTTGAGACAACAGCAATCGTGATGCTGTTGATCGGAACGTCGTCTGCTATGTCCTGGATACTTTCGTACGAAAATATTCCCCAAAGCATTAGCGCCACGCTTATCGCTTTAACAGACAGTAAAATCGTTATTTTATTAATCATCAATGTGATTTTACTAGTTGTCGGAACGTTTATGGATATGACACCAGCCGTGCTGATTTTTACACCGATTTTTCTCCCTGTAGTGGTGCAACTCGGTATGACACCGCTCCATTTCGGGATCATGTTAGTTTTAAATCTTTGTATCGGACTTTGTACACCGCCGGTGGGTTCAGTACTTTTCGTAGGTTGTGGAATTGGAAATACGAATATTGCCAGTATGTCGCGGGCATTAATTCCTTTTTATGTCGTGATGATTTTGGCGTTAATGCTGGTGACTTATATTCCGTGGCTTAGCCTGGTATTGCCGAAGGTGTTTGGGTATTAATGAAAACTGGAATTTTCAAAATCTTTGGACGATAGGAGCAAATCAGGTTTCTGAGAGAGACCTGGTTTGTTTATGTCTTTTAATTACAAAAAATAAATTTTTCACTTGACTTTGATTAAATTTTTTTTATATTGAATATTTATTGAATCGGTTCAAATATGATTTTTAAATTTAATTATAACTAATTATATTTAATAGCTTAAAAAGATATTTACGTTTATCATATCGGTTCACGTTATGAAAATCACCATCGCTGATGTCGCTAAAATTGCCACTGTTTCCAAAGCGACTGTCTCTGCGGTTATCAACAATAAACCGACTGTTTCGATGACGACTCGAGATAAGGTGTTAAAAGCCATTGAAAAATTAAATTACCATCCCAGCGAAATCGCCCGATCGCTCTCCATTCAAAAAACAAAATGCATTGGTCTGGTGATTAAAGAAATTGATAATCCATATTTTGCGAAGGTGATGAAAGGAGTGTTTGATGTCTGTTGCCAGCAAGGATATACCGTTTTACTGGGTAGCTCAGAGCTTTCGCCATATCAAGAAATGCAAAGCATTGAGACGTTAACCCACCAATGGGTTGACGGATTAATTATTTCGCCGTTACAGGGTGAAGATATTGATTTCAAATATTTAGCAAATTTGCTCCAGGAAAAATATCCGTTAGTCATGCTGGGAACTGTGAAAAATTATCAAACAAACCTGGTGGACATTAATAATGTAACAGCGGCTTACCAGGCAGTTTCTTACCTGATCAAATTTGGACATACTGAAATCGCTTATTTCTCAGGACCATCTTATTCGGCGCATAGCATGGATCGTCTCGAAGGATATCGACAGTCGCTTATGGATCATCATTTGCCAATTCGAAAGAACTATATCCAACAAGTGGGCTCTTATATAGCAGATAGCTACCAGGTTGGAAAGCAATTTTTCTCTATAATCGAGAATAAGCCAACAGCAGTATTTTGTTATAATGATTTGGTAGCAATAGGATTGATCAATGCTCTCACCGATTCAGGGATTCAAGTTCCTGAACAGGTCTCTGTAATCGGTTTCGATAACATCGAATTTTGTGAATCCGCTCGGATTCCATTAACTACGGTCGATGTGCCGACGTATGAAATTGGCAAAAGGGCAGCGGAACTATTAATCAAACAGATTTCAAACCCGACTGAAATTTTTAATGAAAAGGTGATATTAACAGCCAAACTGGTTGAAAGAAATTCATGTACAAGAAAATCATCCTAAATAAGTGAAAGGCCACTATGGGAGAAAAATTATTATTAGATGAAAATCGGTTCTTTGATCCTGATCCAAAAATTCGAAAAATTGCTCGAGAGCTATATGAAATGGTGAAAAAGCTGCCAATCGTTAGCCCACATGGCCATGTCGATCTGAAAATTTTCGCTGAAAATAATCCGTTCCCGGACCCGACTGAGTTGATTCTGATACCAGATCATTATGTATTTCGGATGTTGTACTCCCAGGGCATTTCGTTGCAATCGTTGGGGATTCCAACCCTCGACGGATCACCAGTGGAGAGTGACCACCGCAAAATCTGGCAAATTTTTGGAGACCATTATTATTTATTTGCCGGAACCCCAACCGGCGTCTGGCTGAATCATGAGTTTGCTGAAGTTTTTGGAATCAAGGAAAAATTAAATGGCGAAACAGCCCTGTCAATTTACGACCAGATCGATGAGAAGCTAAAATCACCGGAATATTTGCCACGTGCCATGTTCGATCGTTTTAATATTGAAGCACTGACTACGACGGATGGTGCGTCTGATACGTTAGAACATCATCAGGCAATTCGAGAATCAGGCTGGAAGGGAAATATCATCCCTTGTTTTCGTCCCGATGCTGTGGTCAATATTTTAACAAAGGGATGGAAGCAGAACATCGATCAACTTGGCCAAGTGAGTGGGGTAACGATCAATTCATTTAAAGATTTCATTCAGGCTTTAGAAAATCGGCGAGCGTTTTTTAAGTCGATGGGCGCTGTTTCGACTGACCAGGGGGTATTTAGTCCCTTCACCCATGAATTATCACTGCAAGAAGCTGAAACGATCTTTCAGAAAGCATTAAAGGGAAAAGCTTCCGAACAAGATGCCGCCCAGTTTACCGCAAATATGCTTATGGAAATGGCTCGCATGAGCATTGAAGATGGCTTGGTAATGCAAATTCACCCAGGATCGTTTCGTAGTCACAATCAAGCAATTTTTGAAAGATTCGGTCCTGATAAGGGCTGTGACATTCCTGTCCAGACCGAATATACTCGTAATCTTCACGAGCTGCTCAATAAATATGGCAACGATAATCGATTATCACTGATCATATTTACGTTAGATGAAACGACCTATTCAAGAGAGCTTGCTCCGCTGGCTGGACACTATCCTGCCATGAAATTGGGTCCACCATGGTGGTTTCATGACAGTATCGAAGGAATGACTCGTTTTCGACAGATGGTGACAGAGACGGCAGGGATTTATAATACCGTCGGATTTAATGACGATACACGGGCGTTCCCATCGATTCCCGCCCGTCATGACCTGGCACGTCGGATGGATGCTAACTTTTTAGCGGGATTGGTCACCCGACATATCATCGACATGAATGATGCCCGAAAAATGTGCCGTGCTCTGGCGTACGATCTGGTGAAAAAGGGATACAAGCTCAATTTTAATTTTTAAAAAAATTTTAGGAGAAAGATGAAATTAGGAAAATATTCTTTCGGTATTGGTGATCGTTTTGGTCGCCAGGGCAAAGCCCAGCTTAATGCGATCATTAAAGCCAAAGAACTGGGTGTGAATGTTACCCCGGTCTGGAATAAATCTTTTCGTGAACATGAAATCATCGGTAGCAGCCCTATTGATACACGCCAGGAAGCTGATATAGCTGTAAAATCACTCAATTGGAAAGAGGCTCATTTCGTCGATGCGGATCATATTGGCATGAACAATGTAGATTTCTTTTTAGAATCATCAGATTTTTTTACGATTGATGTGGCAGATTTTATTGAACAGCCAGTGGATCAAAAAAAGGTCGATTTATTCATCAGGCAACATGAAAAATATGTCGGAGAGCTAAAGATTCCTGGTATTGAAGAAACAATTTCGATCTCCAGGGAACAACTGGAACAGATTGCTAAAAAATACTTGCTGGCTATTGAGGAAGCCGGAAAAATTTATGCACATATTTTCACCAAAAAAGGACAGGATGCTTTTGTTGTGGAAGTTTCTATGGATGAGACCAATCAGCCACAAACACCGGTGGAATTATTTTTCATTTTATCAGGACTGGCACAAAAAGAAATCCCATTAGCAACGATTGCCCCGAAATTTAGCGGGCGTTTTAACAAGGGAATCGATTATGTGGGCGATATCAATCAATTCGCTAAGGAATTTGATCAGGATGTTGCTGTCATTCAATTCGCAGTACAGCAGTTTTCTCTACCACCTGATCTTAAGCTTAGTGTTCATTCGGGCAGTGATAAGTTTTCTATTTATCAACCAATTCAGCAGGTCCTAAAAAAATTTAATACCGGCGTCCATATTAAAACGGCTGGCACGACCTGGCTGGAAGAACTGATTGGATTAGCAGAAGCTGGTGGAGAAGGACTTGAGATTGCCAAAGAAATCTATCGACAAGCATTGAATAGATTTGATGAATTGAGTAAACCTTACGCCACGGTCATTGATATTGCTAAGAATCAGTTGCCTTCCTCCGAAGTTGTAGACAAATGGAATGAGAAGAATTTTACTGCTGCGTTGAGACATGATCCAAAAAATCACCAATATAATCTCCATTTTCGACAATTGCTTCATGTGGCGTATAAGATTGCAGCAGAGATGGGGGAGAGGTATCTGAATTTATTAGAAAAATATGAACAAGTCATTTCAAAGAATGTGACTGAGAATATTTTTGAGCGGCATATTAAACCGATTTTTATTGAAGATTAAAAGAATGGTAGTACGGTGTCCACCTCGGTGGATCAATTTATGATATAATTTGCCAAAGATAGACCTTTATGCACCGTCCCGATGTATCGGGATGCAATCCATAAAGGGATTACACTCCAATTGCGTTACATTCCGTTTTTACAGAAAGTACATAGCTATGCAAATCGAAGATGCGCCGTTTTTTTGGCGTATTGATTAATGAAGTAATTCCCTTACAATGAGAAGCGGACCAAGTGGAGTCTAAACGGAGTTTTTTAACTGCTAAAAAAACTCCGTGAATCTCTGTTTACTCCGTTGCTCCATGTAAGGTTTTTTTCATTGGCTTTTTGATACTAACTTTGAAATTCCCATACAGTAAATTTCATAATGAAGTGAGCAGATATGAATTACCTTGAAAATTTATTTACCCTGACTGATAAAGTCGCCGTCGTAATTGGCGGCGGTGGCGTCCTGGCTGGCACAATGGCAGAGGGGCTGGCAAAGGCTGGTGCCAATGTAGCAATTCTGGATTTAAATCTGGAAAACGCTACAAAGAAAGCTGAACAAATTACATCACTCGGTGTCAAATCCCTTGCCATTCAAGTCAATGCCACCAGCCGAAATGATTTAAAAAAAGCGGATCAACAAATCATCGACCAGTTTGGACGTGTTGATATTTTAATAAATGCCCCGGGTATCAATTCCTCAACTCCATTCTTCGAAATTACTGAAGATGAGTGGGACAAGATCATGAGCGTGAATCTCAAGAGCATGTTCATGGCTTGCCAGATTTTTGGCAAGCGGATGATTAGCCAGGGACATGGAGGAAGCATCATCAATATTTCATCAGCTTCATCGGGTCCGCCGCTCTCAAAAGTATTTACTTATAGCATTTCCAAAGCTGGCGTCAATAATATGACGCAATTTTTGGCACGAGAGTGGGCGTCATTTAATATCCGAGTTAACGCACTGGCGCCAGGTTTTTTTCCAGCAGAACAAAATCGAAAAATTCTGACTGAGGATCGGGTGAAAGAGATATTTCGTCATACCCCAATGGCACGGTTTGGTGAGCCTGATGAGTTAATCGGTGCAGTGCTCTGGCTGGCATCTCCCAAAGCATCATCTTTTGTGACCGGTGCAATTATTCGGGTTGATGGGGGATTTACGGCAATGACAATTTGATGATAAATTTTCTATTTACCCAATTACCGAATTACCTATTTACCTGATTACCTGTTATTTTTATATAAAATTGATAAAGGAGCAGTATCATGCAAAAATATAATATCGGTCTCATCGGCCTTGGTGTCATGGGACAGAACTTAGCTTTGAATATTGAACGGAATGGTTTTTCATTGGCGGGATATGACCTTGATGAAGCAAAGCAAAAATCGTCTCAAGCAAAGTTTGCTGGAAAAAAGATATTTGTCACCAAAACATTAAAAGAATTTATCGATGTTTTAGAATCACCAAAAAAAATCATGATGATGGTTCCTGCGGGAAACGCAGTCGATGCGGTGATCAAAGATGTTTCACCTTTTCTGTCCAGCGGAGACCTGTTAATCGATGGTGGGAATAGCTATTTTCCAGACACGGAAACAAGAAATGAACAACTCAAAACAAAGGGCATTCTTTACATTGGTACTGGCGTGAGTGGGGGAGAAGAAGGTGCTTTGTGGGGTCCATCGATCATGCCTGGCGGCAATCCCGATGCGTGGGACCTGGTAAAACCGATCTTTCAAGCCATTGCCGCTAAGGTTCCCGATGGAACGCCCTGTTGCGAATGGGTCGGAAATGGCGGCGCTGGTCACTTTGTCAAGATGGTTCATAATGGTATCGAGTATGGCGACATGCAGATGATCTGCGAAGCTTATGCTCTGATGGAAAACTTGCTTGGATTAACTCCTGAAGAAATGCACCAGGTTTTTGCTGAATGGAATGAGGGAGAGTTGAATAGCTACCTGATTGAGATTACCAGCAATATTATGTTGAAAAAAGATAGCGAGACCGGCAAACCAATGATCCACATGATTCTCGACACGGCAGGGCAAAAAGGAACAGGAAAATGGACGAGTCAGGTAGCACTGGATTTGGGAATTCCTGCCATGACCATTGCCGAAGCAGTCTTTGCTCGTACATTGAGTGCCATTAAAGTGGAGCGGGTTGGTGCATCGAAAATTTTAAGAGGACCTCAAGCTGAGTTCAAAGGTGATAAAAACGAATTTATCGAGATGATCCGTAAAGCGCTTTATGCATCGAAGATTTGTTCCTATGCGCAGGGATTTCAATTAATGCGGGCAGCTTCTAAGGAATATAATTACAGTCTTCATTTTGGAAATATTGCACTGTTATGGCGTGCTGGCTGTATTATTCGAGCGCAATTTCTGGAAAAGATTAAAGCAGCTTTTGACAAACAATCTGATCTGCCCAATCTATTGCTGGATTCCTATTTTAAAGAAGCGATTGAAGTGAATCAAACTGCCTGGCGGAAAGTTGTTGCTAAAGCTGTGGAGTTTGGGATTTCAGTTCCAGCCTTTTCCAGCGCACTGGCTTATTATGACGGATATCGAAGTGCCAGGTTACCAGCCAATTTATTGCAAGCCCAGCGGGATTATTTTGGTGCTCATACCTACGAAAGAATTGATAGGCCGAGGGGGCAATTTTTTCATACCGAGTGGATTTGAAACCTTTGGGGAATTTGTACCTGAAAAGTGAACTTCTTGCACAATGGGCAAAGATTTTTAGCTCACAGAATTGAAATCTCTCAGAATAAAAACATAAAAATTTCATTTCTGTGTGATTTCAATTCTGAGAGCAAGATTTTTGTTGGTTCTGGTTTGACCAGGTTTGGTAATTGAGAAAGGATTTTAATATTAGGAGAATAACTAATGACTTTAAAAATTAAATCTCAAAGTGAATGTCAATACGATTTATTATCACTTGGCGAAATCATGCTTCGTTTGGATCCGGGTGAGGGAAGGATTCACACAACTCGTTCATTTCGAGTCTGGGAAGGTGGTGGCGAATATAATGTTGCCCGGGGATTACGCCGCTGTTTTGGAATGCGGACAGCCGTGGTGACTGCTTTTGCTGATAATCCTGTTGGTAGGCTGGTCGAAGATTTTATCCTCCAGGGGGGAGTCGATGTTTCGTTTATCAAATGGGTGCCTTATGATGGTATTGGCAGAACGGTTCGAAATGGATTGAATTTTACGGAGCGCGGTTTTGGCATTCGGGGAGCAGTGGGTTGTTCTGATCGAGGTAATACTGCCACTTCACAATTGAAAAAAGGTGATATCGATTGGGAAACCATATTTGGGAAACATGGTGTTCGATGGTTCCATACTGGGGGGATTTTCGCCGCGCTTTCAGAGACGACGCCAGAAGTGATATTGGAGGCGATGGAAGTGGCAAAAAAATATGGAACGATTATCTCTTACGATTTAAACTATCGTCCATCTTTGTGGAAGGCAATTGGTGGAAAGGAAAAAGCGCAACAGGTCAATAAAGAAATCGCCAGGTATGTTGATGTGATGATCGGGAATGAAGAAGATTTTACGGCATGTCTTGGATTTGAGGTTGAGGGTGTTGACAAAAATCTCACCGATCTGGAAATCACCAGTTTTAAAAAAATGATTGAGAAAGTTGTCAAAACTTATCCCAATTTTAAAGCAACGGCAACTACGTTAAGAGGTGTTAAAACCGCCACAGTCAATGATTGGGGAGCGATATGTTGGGTCGATGGTAAATTTTATGGAGCTACTCATCGACCGGGATTGGAAATATTGGATCGAGTCGGCGGTGGCGATAGTTTTGCATCAGGATTTATTTATGGAATGATGGTACTTCAGGATCCTCAAAAAGCTGTTGAATATGGGGCAGCGCATGGCGCTTTAGCCATGACCACGCCAGGTGATACGTCAATGGCGAAATTGGCTGAAGTTGAAAAGATCGTTGCTGGCGGAGGCGCCAGGGTTGTGAGATAATTATCGATGAAGCAGGAGTGCGATGCCTTTATGCATCGCAGTAAATAAAGTTAATATCTTGTTGAATTTTGAAGGAATGAAATGCATAAAGGCATTTCACTCCAGTTTTAAATAAAGGGAGTTGATATGCGCTTTACAAGGGATGACCTGATAAATTTTAAACCGAAGCACCGCTTTTTTGTAGGGATAGATTCGGATGGTTGCGTTTTTGATTCGATGGAACCGAAACAGAAAGAATGTTTTTGTCCTGTTACGATTGAAAAATGGGGATTGGCAGGCGTTTCAAAATATGCTCGAGAAGCCTGGGAATTTGTCAACTTATATTCTCAGGATAGGGGATGCAATCGGTTTTTCGCTTTGCAGAAAGCTTTTGATTTGCTTCGAGAACGAAAGGCAGTTCAACAAAGAAATGTTGAAATACCTTTGTTGAAAGATTTGAAAAGCTGGACCCAAAGAGAAACGAAATTAGGCAATCCAGCTTTAAAAATGGAGATTGAAAAAACGGGTAGTGATGAATTAAAACAAGTTTATGATTGGAGTCTTGCTATAAATGAGGCAGTTGCCAGGGTTGTGAAAGGTGTGAAGCCATTTCCAGTGGTCAGGGAATGCCTGGAAAAACTCCAGGGACACGCTGATATCATTGTTGTTTCAGGAACGCCCGCTGAAGCCTTAATACGTGAATGGGAAGAACATGATATCGATAAATATGTATCAATCATTGCCGGGCAGGAAATGGGGAGCAAAAAAGAACATCTGAAATTTACCACTGAGGAGAAATACGCAGAAGGTCATTTACTTATGATCGGTGACGCCCCTGGTGATTTAAAGGCAGCACGAGCAAATAATGTGCTATTTTACCCGATTAATCCAGGTCATGAAGAAGCTTCCTGGGAAAGATTCTATAATGAGATCATCGACCTGTTCTTAGCCGACAAATATACCAGGGATTTTGAGATGGAATTAATTAACGATTTCAATTCATATTTACCAGAAAAACCTAGCTGGATTTAAGTAAAGCTGATTCCGTCGCTCCAAGCGATGGAATCAGTTTACTATATGAGTCGGAAAGTAATCGAACTTCTTTCAATTATATAACTCAATTGTGTTTTAGGTCACAAATAAATACTCGAGAACGATTATATTAGGAGCGAAAGTTGATGTTCCATTTGAAAGTAACCAGAGACTTAATTAATATTGTGCCCCCCCAACTATATTTTATGATCTCTGGTTACTTTTTTTTTATGCCAATAAAGCACCGCCCGTTATGTCTTTCATATCCTTCAATTTTTGTTCATTCAATAATTCAATAATCTCTTGCTGTTGTTTTTTTAGCTCGTAATGCTGTTTAGTAATTTTTCTCTGGATCAATCCATACAAACAGGTTACCAGACCTAAAACAGAACCAGTAAAGAGAATAATTGAATTGCGCCAGATGTCTCCTTTTTGAGAAAAGAAAATCAATCCGGCAAATAAACAAATTCCACTAATATAAAATGTCCCTAATGAAAGCCAGCCAAATCTTTTAACCTGCCGGGAAGTTTTCTCGAATGTTAGCTCGATTGATTTTTCAGATTTCATCAAGTAAGCAAACAATCCCATAAAAATACCGCAAATCAACAGCCATAAGCAGCCAATTGATACGATGTAATGAATATGGAAATTTCCAGTGATGAAGAAAGAGATGAAAATCAATGTGGCAGTTAACATGACAATGATAGAAATTATTTTCAGGTATCCATAAGAAAGGTTTCTTTCAGTCATGAAACGATCAGCATAAAATTTCATTTTATTCATTCCTTTTTTTGGGATTCACTTTTTTCGATTCCAGCCAGGCATCCACATCGGCTTTGTCAAATTTAATGTTCTTGGCAGTCAGTCGAATATACCGCGGGCAGTCGCCTGATTGGATGTAGCGATAGATTGTTCGTTTATTTTCCCCCAGGTATTCGGCAAGCTCTTCCACTGACAATAAGATCATTTTATTGCCTCTATGGTGATAATATTACCATTTCAGACCCAATATAACACAATTAATCTAAAAAGTCAACAATAATTTTGGAAATTTTTTACTTGCATCTTA
>CBFDBN010000057.1:0-13932 GCA_965603055.1 uncultured bacterium
AGGCTCATTTACCAAAATTCAGAGCCATTTTTTTTAAAAAATTTTGATTATAAAACAATACTAACGTGATATCTACAATCTTTTGCAATTACTCACCTCCTATCATCTTAGTTATCAAGAGACTTGTGAAATAGGATAAATTTTTATTTCAACCATCATCTTAAGGTCGAAATTTGATTAGCTAATCAATGATTTTGTTGAAAAAGTTTTTTTAAAAATTTTAAACACAATATATAGCCATTAAAAAATATATTTTATACTATATTTAGACATAGATCTTAGGAAAAGGTACTAAATCAACGGGAACGTTGGTGGGATAAACAGAACCGATTTCTTTCTCCTTTACCAACTGGAGAATTCGATCGAAATGTAAATAATGTTTTGATTTTACAGAAGTCTATATTGGTTGCAACTTAAATTTAATAAATTTTGAACTTCTCTTGTTTCTATAATATCTTGGTAATATAAGCAGATTATTTTTAACATTTTTTAAATACCATATATTAAACACTTCTGCGTAATATTAATTTTAAAGTAATGACTTTTTTATTTGCTTTGATGAAATTAAGTTATTATAATAAGTTATCATCTTGATGCAGCTGCAACCTCAAAGTCTGATTTGAATACGAAAACAAAAAAAGAAAGGAACACAATGCAGTTGACTGGCTTGTTATTAACATCGCCAAAATCTCACAGAATGATCGCAAAGTTTTTCAGTTCTTTATTTCCTTTTTTTATAATGATTTTTAAAGGCATATGCGTATAAGAGTATATGGATATTACCATTAAACCACTAAATGCTATACCTATAAAAAAAAACGGGATCACTTTAATTTTCCCGCTTCCAGATCAAATAAAACATTTAGAATATTGAAGTCAACTTGCCACAGACTCCAATTTCATTATTCGTGAATCGTGTTGTCGTAGCATTTTATCCTGAAAATCGTTCCGCTGGCTCTTAATTTATATCCTTTTAAAATATTTACTAATATCAGGATAATGTTCAATGTTAAATTATGATACGATTTCTACTAACTCCATTTCAAAATTTAAATCTCTACCAGCAAGCTCATGGCTTGAAATCACCGTAATATAATCATCTGATACTTCAATAATTCTAATAACGAATGTTTGACCATCATACCCTCTTGTTTGAAATTTCATCCCTACTTCTGGATTTAAATTCTTTGGCAATTGTTCAAAAGGAATGATGCGAACCAACTTGTCCTGTCTCAATCCAAAATCTGTTTGAGCAGCTATCTGGAATTTTTTTGATTCTCCCTCAGTCAATCCAATGACCTCTTCTTCAAATGCTTATATCAAGAAACCTTTTTTATTTGCTTTTTTGAAATGAATTTATTATAATTGTTTATCATCGAGGGCTAGCTGCGATCATCGCCCACCCTGATACGATTACAATTATTGAGAATAAAATTAAAGAACATTGTTGTATTTCTGAATGTGAAATTATAAAAAGCACAGTTTTTAATTAATTCACGGTCTGTATTTAAGAGAAGATTAAAAATCTAATAAGGATAGCTCATGAAAAATTTATTGGAAAAAGGAACCAGGTGTCTTATCGTACAGTCAGAATTTTCCAAATTTAGTTTTTGGAATTACGTCGATATATGTAAACTGGTAGGAGCAAAATATCCTGCTGCACCCCTGGGTCTAATGACAGTAGCGGCGTTATTACCGCAGCAGTGGGAGTTTAAATTGGTTGATGCCAATGTAGAACCTCTACTGAATGAGCATTTTGAGTGGGCAGATATTGTTGGTGCTGGAGGTATGCTGCCGCAGCAACAAAGTATGTTTTCTATCATCGATAAAGCGCATCAGTATGGTTGTCCCGTTGTTGTCGGTGGCCCGGACCCGTCATCACAACCGAATTTGTATAAGTCTGCAGATTACCTGGTACAGGGTGAGGGTGAGGTTACCATTCCCTTGTTCATACAGGATTTGGAAAAAGGCTGCAAAAGCGGTGAATACAGGTCAGATGACAGGGCAGATATGACTGATGGAGTAGTTCCCAGGTTTGATTTAATACGATTTCAAGATTATATCCAGGTGGGGATACAGTATTCTCGTGGTTGTCCCTTTAATTGTGAATTTTGCGATATTATTGAACTTTATGGCAGGAAATCCCGAACAAAAACTCCCGAGCAAATCATTAGAGAGCTCCAGACTCTTTATGATCTTGGCTATCGGGGTCATATTGATTTTGTTGATGATAACTTTATTGGAAACAAAAAAAATGTTAGAAAAGTCTTACCCGCTATCAGAGAGTGGTCTGAGGTAAACAATTATCCTTTTTATTTTTCGACTGAATCTTCAATAAATCTGGCAGATGATGAGAATCTTTTACAAATGATGAAGGATGTAGATTTTAGATTCGTGTTCCTCGGTATTGAGACTCCAGAAGATGAGATATTAAAATTGACAAACAAGACCACCAATGTAAACGTACCCATTGGAAAAGCTGTAAACAAGATATATTCTTATGGTATGATTGTCAACGCAGGTTTCATTATTGGTTTTGATAATGAAACTGATCAAACCGCCGAAAATATGATTAAATGTATTCAAGATTCGGGGATATGCATGGCAATGCTGGGAACGTTGTACGCATTACCGAATACACAATTAACAAGACGCTTGAAAAGAGAAGGGAGGTTGTTTGAGGACGGTTCAACGCTCAGGGATATCCATACTGAAATAGATCAGATGACGAGTGGCTTAAACTTTATCACTACCAGACCCAGGATCGATGTTTTGGGGGACTATATCCACGTTATTAAATACATCTATGAACCGAAGCGCTATTATGAGAGAGCCACCTATATGGGCCTTCATTTGAAACCAGATTATAAATATAGACCAACTATAAGGAGAATGTTAAAGTTAGCAAAGGCATTTTTAAAACTTTGTGTAAAAGCAGGGTTTAATAAAACAACTGGCTGGCTCTATTGGAAAACGCTTTTGACAGTTATTTTTAAAAATCCAGGAGCAATTGAAGCGACTGTTAACCTGGCTGCCATGTTTATCCATTTTCATAAGATGTCTAAATTTATTATTGATCTTACAACCAAAGAGATTAAAAGTATTGAGAGTTGTGGAGACGAGAAATGCAATTAATGAACGCTTTCGGTCTTTATGCTGATTTTTAAAAATAATTTCTTGTAGGAAAAAAGAAGGTTATGAGGGTATAAAGATATAAGGTGTTACATATATCAATCATCATACCTTATGCCTCTATACCCTCTATTTCCTTGTTCTTCTACTTCTCTTCGTAAATCTCGCTTCCTGGACTTTTATGACCTGATCGTCTATTGAACCTTCATCCCATTCTTCAATGGCTTTCAGCGCGGCGTCTTTATTATCCATTTTTACAAAAGCATAACCACGAGATTTTTTTGTATAGCGATCTTTTATAATTTTAACACTTTTCACAGCTCCATACTCCTCAAACATCTCAACCAGTTCGTCTTCGTAAACATCGTGAGGCAAATTGCCAATGTAGATAATCATTTTGACTCCCATCTATTTTTCTGTAACGGAATTTCAAAGTGTGGAATAATGACATTTTCATTATGATTCAATTTCCACTAACGCAATTTCAAATTTTAAATTTTCACCCGCAAGCTCATGATTTGCATCTACCGTAATGTCATTATCGGACACTTCAACTATTTTTAGAACGATCAATTGATCCTCGGGTGTTTTCATCTGTAATCTGATACCAACTTCAGGAGTTAAATCTTCTGGCAGCGCTTCTAAAGGGAGCTTACCAATTAATTTATCCTGCTTTAGTCCATAACCTTCCTGGGCAGTTAACTGGATATTTTTTGAGTCTCCTTCAGCTAAGCCAATGACACCTTGTTCAAATGCTTGCAACAATTGACCTTTGCCGATCGTGAATTGAAGGGGATCTTTTCCTTCTGATGAATCAAATATCGTCCCATCATCCAATTTACCAGTGTAATGAACTTTGACTGTATCACCATTTTTTGCTTGCTTCATCATCTTCCTTTCAGTTGTTAATAGGGTGAGATAAAATAAGATAGCCTCTGCCAGTGTTGGCAGAGGCTTTATTGTTACCTGGAACAGGAACTGAATATTGTAAAGCTGGAATGATGGAAAATTGATATTCACGTTCGTGTGACATTCCATTAATCCGTCATTCTAAAATTCCGCGACTCAATTGTTTTAAAGCATCGACATAAAATTATCGACAACCAGCTAAATCGATATTGCACGATTAGCGCTTAATAACGATTTTGCCAGACACCACCGCCACCGCTTCTTCGCTTTCCACCGCCGCTGCCGCCACGACGTTTATCGGAGCGTTCTCTTGCCTCATTAACAATAATCGGTTTGCCCTTCAATTCTGTGGTATTCAAGCCATCCATTGCAGAATTTGCTTCCTGTTTGCCAGGCATTTCGATAAATCCGAAACCTCTTGGCTCACCAGTAAACTTGTCTTTGATGACCTTAACAGATGTAACCTGACCATAAGACTCAAAAGCTTCTCGCAAATCGTCTTCGGTGACTTCTGGTGATAAATTTCCGACATAAATGTTCATTTTGAACTCCTTGTAAATTAATGTTGAAAAAATTTTGCCTTTCTACCCGAAAACAATTCGCATGGAAGCTTCATCTTTTCTGTAAGGGATTAGTCAGGCATTTTTTAGATTTATTGTTGACTGATTTCAGCCGCCCAGGCGAATGAAATCAGTTTGAACTTTTTACCATTTAATCTAAATTGATTAGAGTTATTTATAAAAATTACATCGAGGACATTTCCAATCGGTATTGGCTGGTCTTTCGGGATGTTTACCTTTGCCGTTTTTTACAAAATCATGAAAATTTTCACATTCCATGCCATAAGCATCTCTTGCAGAAATCGCATATCGGAATTTGAATAATGGTTTATCTGTTTTGTCGATCCAGGATTTCAATTTAGAAGTTAAATCTGTATCCGCACGACCAATAAAGCTGACGAGAAAAGTTCCTTTCTCATTCTTCCTGCCCAGGGCATAGTTGCCAGGGGATAATCTTGCGAGCTTTTCTTCAATAGTGCTAATTTCAAGACTGTATGGCCCTTCCATTCTTAAAGATGGCATACGTTTTCCTTTCGAATATAATTTTGATTATTTTTATGTAAAAAGAAAACCCAACCAAATTAGTTGGGCTTCAACCGCGAGCAAATATTTTCTAAACTCTTGATATTCCAGGGAAAGATTCTTTTATTTAAGATCCAAAAGAGCCAGCCAGACTATCAAATTCATACGTAATGAAGTTGCCGATTTGAAAATATTTCTTTCTACTCAAGCAATTTAGTCGAGACAATATACGAAAAACTTTTGTCTTAGTCAAGGATTATTTTCGCCAGGTCGTAATCCTATGAAATTGTTTGACATGGAGTTATGGTATGTAGCATTAAAAAATTACAACGACTGATCCTGGATCCCATTGACTGGATCAGTGCTTCTAAGCTAATCTTATTTTCCAATCAGGTTAAGATTCCCCGACCGCTCCACTAACAATTCGATCTTGCCTTCGCCTTTACCAATATTTCCCTCTATTTTTTCTTTGCTCAACTGTGTGGTAGTAATGGTCAATCCACGAGTCAGCCGAATACGGTTGCCTTTGGGGACGATGGCTGAAATTTTTGCTGATGTTGAGGCAGGAATGGTTAAATCAATATCTCCGTAAGACGTTTCAAAGCGACAATTACAATTGGCTGGTAGTGAAACGTCGGCATCGATGCTGCCGCTTCGAGTAATTGCGGTGATGGTTTTGCAGGTCACATCCATTAGCTCGATCCCAGAGTATGTCGTGGATAGATCGAGTGACACTGGCTTGCCTGAGACGGTGATCTTTCCTGATTTATTTTTGACCCGAATTGTGCCTTTTACGTCATCCAGGGTTACGGCGTTGTAGCTGGTCGTTCCCCAAAAGTCACCTGAAATGCCCCTGCCGATTATTTTCCCACTTGAGCTATTGATTTCTGCCGAGCCTGTTATTTCAAATAATTCAACGGTCTCGTATGAGCTTTCGATATCGACATCGCCCTTAATTTTTTCCAGGTAGACTGATCCACTTTTGTTAAGTACAGTCACAGGTCCATTGACTTCAATTGCTTTAACAGAATTATAAGAAGTCTCTATATCGGCTCGTCCGCTAATGAATTCAGCCGTTACCGTCCCACTTTTATTCACAACTTTCAAAGAACCACCAATATTCTGGCACTGAATTCCATCGTAGGATGTCGTTAAATCCGCATTGCCACCAATATTGATTGCTTCGACAGAACCGCTTTTGTTGTAAACTTTTAACTCCTTGCCGACCTCTTCGACATAGACCGAGCCATAAGAATTGGAAACCTCAAGATTTTGTTCGATAAAGGTTGCATCGACATTACCGCTCTTGTTTTCAATTATTGCATTTTTTCCAGCCTTGGTTAGCCTTACTTTGCCGTAAGTATTTTTAATGTCAACCGTTCCCTTAATCTCTTTGGCAGCGGTGTTGCCACTCTTATTTTTACTGATGAGGTCACCTTCAATGAATGAAATATTTACCTTGCCATAAGAATTGGTTAAATCTGCGTTTCCATTGATGCTTTCGACAAAGGTATTGCCGCTATGATTGTTCGATAAAATGGATTTGATATTGACGACACTGACATCGCCGTATTTATTTTCAATCTCTCCCTGTAAATCTTCTGGTATGACGATTTTATATTCAACCCGATATCCTGTTACTTTTTTTCGATAAAATTTATGCCAATAGTCATCCTCTGGCGGAATCGTCCTGATTTGCAGCGAGGTTGCACGGGTGGTTACATTGATTTTAATCTCATCCAGAAAGTCTTCTGCCTTTTCCCTGTTTCGATAGAATACTTTTATTGTTGCTGTGATCTCAATGTCACCCGACTTTTTGCTGGTGATCTCAACATCGCCTTTGGTATTAACGATAGAGACGATTTTGATGCCCTTTGATGAAACTGCCTTTTGAATGACTTCGGTGATAGAATCACTTTTTTTAGCGGCGAATAAAGGCACTGCAAAAAGGAAAATCAAAATGAGTAGAAATGAAAAGGTATTTTTTGATTTCATTTGAAAGCCTCCGATTTAATTTTCGATAAATGGACTCCACTTTCAAAGTGGAGTCCATTTGTCCAGTTGTTTTTGTCTATTTATCACTTTTCAGAAATAAGATAAATATTAGAATTCTTGCCCGTTAAATTAATAATTGTATCTCCGTTCCCCAATTTTCCCACAAGATTATCCGAAGTGCCGAATTCTTCGATCTGGAGCGGAATTTCCGAATCAATTTTTCCCCAGGTCGTTTTGGCGTTGATTTCTGCCGATGCCTGGGCTGGCAATTTCAACTGAATCGAGCCAAATGACGTTGAGCAGTCGATTCTGTTGCAATAGTTGTTGTTTTTCATTCCACCGATCACTATTACAGCGATATGTGCCAATCGAACACTTCCGTTGCTGTTATTGATTTTGACATTTCCTGTGATGTTATCCAGTCTGACAGGTCCAAAGCTGTTTTCAACATCCACATTCCCACCGATTGTATGTCCAGTCACGCTGCCATTGGTATTATGGGCTTCAATTGATCCAGCAATCTCTTTTAATGAAATATTGGAAAAGGAAGAGCGGATAAAAACATCACTCTTCACTGATGTAGTCGTAATATTGCCATTAGGATTTTTGATAGTAACTTTTCCCTCGATGTTTTGAATATCGACGGCAGCAAAAGAATTATCAATGGTAACATCTCCCTTAATATCAGCCACATTTATCTTTGAATTCTGGGTATCAATCATCAAATCTCCATCGATCATTTTCGAGTCGATGCTGCCGAAACTGTTATAAATTTTTGTATCCCCTGCAATATTAGCGACTTGAATATTACAATTGGTGCCCTTGATAAATGCCCCTTTTTTCACATTCTCAATTTGAATTTCTCCAAAGCTATTTCGTAGATCCAGTTGTCCTTTAATCCCAATGACAGAAACTTGATCGTTGGAATTGGAAATTTTCACATCACCTTCAATTTGATCGGCAGCGACTTTGCCGAAGGTGTTTTCAACAGTGAGATTACCATTGATTTTTGAAGTTTCAACTTTGCTATTCGCGCATTCGATGTCTAAATTTCCCTTATGCGTCGTGATTTTGACCGAACCAAATTTATTGATAAGGTTGGCTTCCCCCTCACAGTGGCTTAGAAAAATTTCACCATGGGCATTCTCAATGGTCATTTCGCCTTTCATCCCTTCAGTCTCGCCGACTTCAATATCACCGAATGAGTTCTTTAAATCAAGGGGACATTTTTCAGGTACTCTCATTGAAAAATTAATAGAAATTGAGCGAATCCCCTTTTCCCTGGGAAAATCAGAGCTAATTTTGATGTGGGTTGATCGTTCCTGTACATCGATGCTCACTGATTTGATGTATTCCGCAGCTTTCTCTCTGGACTTCGAAGCGACTTCAATCACGGCGTCTATGGTGAATTGGTTATTTTTTGTGGGGATAATTTTAATGCTCCCCAGGCTATGATAAACATTAATCTGAATTGGTTTTTCCAATTTGATGGTCTTATGGAATTCTTTCTTGACTCGATGAAATTTATCCGAAGTCATCTTGGTCGAGGCAAATAGCAGTTGTCCCAGGAGCAAAGCAAAAATTATGGTTAAGAATATCTTTTTCATTATTTTTTTCCTTTCAATTCTATAGTCTCACGCTAAGCCGCAAAGGATGTTTTGCTTAGTGGCTTTGCATGAGATTTAATTATAAAATATTTGGGGGTTGATTTTTAAAGCCTTTGACTGGTTTTTTATTACCCCTTTAATAATTTCTTCAATGTCTCAACTTTTTCTTGATAAGCTAATAGCAAATATTTTCTCGCATTGATGTTTTCCGCATCATATTCAAGGGTCTGTTTACAGGCTTCAATGGATTCGTCCAACAGCGCTAATCGTTCCTGGTACAAAATCCAGAGATTCATATCCTGAACGGGTTGTTGCTTTTCGACTCTCCTTTCCAGTTGTTCAATGGCTTGAATATATTTGACTTCCGCTCTCGCCACCACTTTTAGAGGATCGTATTCGTGGAAAAATTTTAGCCAGAACGTTAAAAAAATGACAGCAACTGCTGTTGCAATTACTGAATATTTCAATACTGGCTGCCATTTTGGGAGTGAAAATCCTGCAAAAATATCGATCACTTCTTTCCAAAATGAGCGATGAGCCTTTACCGCTTCGAGTCTGGTTTCGATCATGCCCCATAACTGGTCAGGTGGATCATGTTTGGGTAGTTTTTTTGCTGCTTCTGAGATCAGTTTTTCAATGCGATTTTCATTCATTGTAATTTCCAATTCTTAAATATGCGCCAGGTAAGGTTTCAATCGTTTCTGTAACAACTGTTTTGCTCGATGTAATTGGGATTTTGATGTCCCGACGGATTTGTTTAGCATTTGGCTGATTTCCTGATGAGAAAAACCTTCAATCTCATACAGTACGAATACAGTTCGATAGCCTGGCGGTAGATTTTGAATTTCCTCATCCAATATGATTTCAAGCGGCTCATTCTTCTCATATTTTACTTCTTCTGCAACATCGTCGCTATCAAGAAAATCAACTCTATTTTTTGATGTTTTCGATTTGCGAATATTATTCAAACAGGTATTAACCACAATCCGATAGAGCCAGGTGCTAAAAGCCGAATCCCCTCGGAAAGAATAAATTTTTTTATAAATGATGACGAATGCATCCTGTACTGAATCCTGGGCATCTTCATGATCGCTATGAATGCGGTACGCGATGTTGTAAATTCGATGCTTATGCAATTCGTACAAAGATTTGAACGCGTCCAGGTTGCCCCGTTGGCACTGCTGGATCAATTGCGCTTCGTCAATTTTCAAATTGGGATCCCTTGTCAAGAGTTCTTCGGTCGCTACTTTTTTGATGTAAATTTGTTATGAAAGGTTGCATCTTTTTTTTGGTAATTGGGTGATTGGGTAATTAGTTTATTGGGTAATAAGGTAATTAGGCGCTTATAGCGTTACATCGACCAGTTTTTTGTCGATAATTTTTTTTCTGTGTTTGTTCCTTTCAGTGGTGCTGGTTCTTTTTTGCAACTGCTCCGAAGGAGCTATTTCTTTCAAGCGAAGTCTTGAAAGAAACGTAGAATCTAAACTGATAAATTCTTGCTCAATGAGCAAAAAATAAAAGGCCACAAAATTGGAGCTCTAACAAGAGTGAAACGATTTTGTATTTTTAATTTTGTGATAGTCCTCCTTGTCGGATCAATCAATTAGAGTGATCAGCCAGAGGAAGATTCAGATTTTGTAAGCCAAATTGTCTTTTTGGTACTAACGTGTCCAGGTTAGGTTTATCATTCAAAAGAGTTTTGATTGTTGAATTTAAAAATAAGAAAATTTGAGAGGAATTGCAATTAAAAATTGTTAAGCAATTATTTTTTGGTATTTGATAAATTACTTGACATTAAACAATATTTTTGTTAATATGAATTTGGTAATTTAAAACCAGGAATTACTTCTAACCTTTTTGGAGTGCAATCCCTTTATGGATTGCATCCCGCTGTATTGGAACAACGCATAAAGGCGTTGCACTCCTGTAGCTTACGCTTAACCTTAATGATATTGAATTTGAGGATTAGAAATATGCAATACGTTTTTCTTACGATCGTTTTCCAGAAGGAAGAAGATGGGCGATGGACAGCAGAGTGTAAAGAACTTGGTACAGCTACTTTTGGCAGTAGCTTTGAAGATACCCAACAAAAGATTGAAGAAGCAATCTGCCTTCATTTATATACACTCGAAGAAGTTGGAGAGGTAGAACGATTTTTTAAAGAAAATAATATCAGAGTCATAGCAAAACGTCCTCGCACGGTAAAGATAAATGTTCCTACGAATCCGCTTACTTTTATTCAGCCTTATATTCATCCATTACAAGCGACAGGGATTTGTTAATGCCTGCAAAATTGTCAGCGATTTCTGGGAAGAAATTGATTAAGCTGCTGAAAAAGGATGGCTGGATAGAAGTCAGACGAGCTACTCACGGTTTAGCTCTGAAAAAAGAATTTCCAGAAGGTAGAACTCGTGTCACTATTGTACTGACTTCGAATGATTCATTGCCAATTGGAACTTTAAAAGCAATCCTTGGTCCCAGACAAACAGATCTTGGCGAAGATGGATTACTTGAGTTATTGGAACAATGATTACTTTCCGCAATTTCCTTCAGTGTTTCTCTTGCCGAATTTTTTAGAAATTTTAATTTGATTATTTCAAATCTTATGCTTATATTTGGATGTTTTTTATATTTTGTAGAATAGATAAATCCGAAAAATTTTGGACAGGAATAATCTAAACTCAGGTGAAATATAATGAATCAAAATGTTGTAGATTTACAAAGAGACGTTATTGATGCCAGTTTTAAACGACCGATTGTGATCGATTTTTGGGCGGAATGGTGTGCACCGTGTCAGATACTGGGTCCCATTCTGGAAAACCTTGCTAATAAGGCGAATGGTCGCTGGCATTTGGTGAAAATAAATACAGAATTACAGCCCGATATTGCAATGCAGTTCGGGATCAGCAGCATACCTGCCGTGAAGATGGTTTCGGAAGGGGAGATTATTGCTGAGTTTGTCGGCGCATTACCTGAACCGCATGTGGTAAAATGGCTGGATGATAATTTGCCGACAAAATCGAAATCCGCCGTCGAAATGGCTATTCAAGCCCTGGAACAAGGAGATCGAAGCAAAGCAAAACAATTACTGAAATATGCAGTGGATCAGGATGGTTCAAACCTCGACGCTAAAATCATGTTAGCGAGGTTGGTTTTTGAAGAAAATCCTGATAAAGCTATAAAATTAGTTCATGATATCGATGAAGCACATTCCAAATTTGATGAAGTTGATGCAATGAGAAATCTTCATCGTCTTTTAAATTCTTATAAAGATTTGGCAAAACAAGCCAGGCATCATAATACAGAAGCGTGGAAGCTTTATATCGATGGAATAAATGCCCTGCAAAAACGAGATTACGCCAGGTCCCTGGAATCCTGGATTGATGTGATCATTTTGGATCGTCAATTAGACGATGATGGCGCCAGAAAAGCCTGTGCTGCTTTGTTCAAAATTTTGGGCAATACCAATGAACTCACTCAAAAATATCACCGTCGATTTTCCTCTGCGCTTTTTTAAGACAGAAACGAATTTCCTCTCTTTGATATTGTAAAACATTAAGAAATTTTGAACCGCTCTTTCAATGGGCGGTTTTTTTATTGGATAAGTGAAATTTTTGCTTGTTTTTTAATAAATATTCATTAAATTAAATATCTGGGGACTTTTAAAATTTATGAAGTTTTTCTTCAGAAGCACGGGGCGGTGCCTTTGTGATTAAATGAAAATGATACTGGATGCTCGATTCTCGATACTGGATTTTGAGTACTTCATCGAGTATCAAGTATCCAACATCAAGTATCACTGCTATGTTTTAATCTCAAGAAGCAGAATTCAAAATGGTGGTTAACATGCCAACTCTTAAGGAGAAACAAACTATGAAAACCATAGGCATGATCGGCGGAATGAGCTGGGAATCAAGTCTTGAATATTATCGAATATTGAACGAAACAGTAAAAGCAAGGCTCGGTGGATTGCATTCTGCCAAGTGCATCATGTATTCCGTTGATTTTGCAGAGATAGAAGCATTGCAACACCAGGGAAAATGGGATGAAGCGACCGAAATGATGATCGATGCAGCGAAACGAGTCGAGAACGGCGGAGCAGATTTTCTTATCATCTGTACCAACACCATGCACAAAATGGCGGATGAAGTTCAGCAAAATATAAAAATTCCCCTGCTTCATATTGCTGATGCTACGGCTGAAAAAATAAAATCTCAGGGATTAAAAAAGATTGGACTGCTTGGAACGCGTTTCACGATGGAAGAAAAATTTTATAAGGGCAGATTAGTCGAAAAACATGAACTGGATGTGATTATTCCCACTGCTGATGAGCGGAACACTGTACATCGGGTGATTTACGATGAACTTTGCAAGGGAGAAATCAATGAATCTTCAAAAGCGAAGTTCATTGATATTATAAATCACCTGGTGGAACATGGAGCTGAGGGCATTATTTTAGGTTGTACAGAAATTGGGCTTCTGGTTAAACAGGATGATAGCCGTGTTCCATTATTTGATACAACAAAAATCCATGCCGAAGCAGCAGTTGATTTTGCACTCGCAGACTAAAAAATGCTCTGCAAAGATTACTGACGATAAATACTCTTCCACAGAAATTGGGCGAATACGGAATCAAATCTGTTATTTCTTATGAAGAACGACTTCTCACTCATCGGAAAACCTATCCCTCGTCACGATGCCTACGCCAAGGTTACAGGACAGGCACGATTTGCTGATGACTACAATTACCCCGATCAGTTGTTCGGCGTGATGGTTCGAGTGCCTGTGGCTCATGCCAAAATTAATGGCATTGATTATTCAGATATCGAAAGCGATCCAGGTATCACAGCAATTTGTGATAGTGGCGATATTCCAGGAGATAAAAAGATCGGTATCATCAAAAAGGATCAGCCGATTTTCGCCTTTGAGAAAATTGTGACGCCAGGCGATGTTGTTGTTATGCTGATTGGAGAATCGGAGCGAGCCTTGCTTCAATTACGTGAGAAAATCAGGATAGATTATGAACCACTGCAAGTATTAACCGATCCACAAAAAGCATTGTTGCCAGACGCACCATTAATCCATCCTGAAATCGGAACCAACCTGATCATTCATTACCCGCTGCGAAAAGGCAATATTGAAAATGGATTTTCTGAAAGTGATTTTATTATTGAACAGACCTATACCACTCCTTTAATCGAACATGC
>CBFDBN010000058.1:0-13660 GCA_965603055.1 uncultured bacterium
ATTTCTTCCTCTGGAATGTTATGCCGATGAATTTCAAAATAGAAATCATCTTTGAAAATTTCTTTAAATTCGAGAGCTGCCTGCTCAGCGCGATCAAAATCTTCACGCAAAATCATTTGCGGTATTTCGCCTTTCAAACAGGCTGAAAGCGCCACCAGTCCGGCAGCATAATCGCGAAGAATCTCTTTATCAATACGAGGCTTATAATAAAATCCTTCCAGGAATCCAACTGATACCAGCTTCATTAAATTTTTATAGCCTTCATAATTTTTAGCAAGCAGGATTAAATGGAAGGAAGCATCGCTGCCTCCTTTTGAAGAAGTTTTGTCGAAACGGCTTTTAGGAGCGATGTAAACTTCCGCACCAATAATCGGTTTGATCCCGGCATCCCTGGCTTTGGTATAAAATTCAATGGCACCGAACATGTTACCGTGATCGGTTAATGCCAGTGAATCCATGCCAAAATCTTTGCAGCTACTGATCAGATCATCGATTTTACAAGCCCCGTCCAACAAACTATAGTGAGAATGGTTGTGGAGATGAACAAAATCTGCCATAAGGTTGATGTCCCTGGTTTGATATTTCTGGTAACTATAAATTTGAGAAATAAAGATGTCGAATTGAAGGTCGCTGATGTGGGAAATTAAAGTGAGTGGGAATTCTGCTCAACGATAGAATTCCCGCTTTGTGCTCATTAAGGTATTAAAAGCAACTATAATCAGCCACTGCGAGTCCCCAACTACGATTATAGTTATTATGAGAAGAAACCCTTTCAAAGGTGTAGAACCTTTGAAAGGGAGATAAACTTTATTTATATCGTTATAATTGTTTGCTGAGAAACGTTCCAGGAGTTCTCACAATTACGTTATTCAACTCATCTCAAAATAAACCTTAACGAGCATATAATATATTAAAACTTTCCTAAATAACGATTCGCAGTACTGACATATTCGCTGGAAGCATAGCAGCTTACCAACCAATCGAATTCAATACGCGCGCTTCCCAATTCGCCCAATTTTAAATAAGTCAAACCGAGCATCAGTTGTGCGTCATCCTGTTTATCTGGCGCATCATAGGCAAAAACTTTATTGAATTCGGCTACGGCTTGATAATATTTTCCCTGGGCATAGCGACTCTCTCCAATCCAATACTGACAATTATCGGCGAGGGGGTGTCTTGAATTTTGCTGTAGAAGTTGATAGAATGAATTGATCGCCTGCGGATATTGATTATTTTGAAACAGACCCAGGGCAGCATTGTAAGCATCATCAAAACTACCGCCGGTATAAGCCCTGGTAACTTCGGTATCGGAATTATATGTTGGCTCATTCGCAGGAGTCGGCTCATAATAGCTAGTCGGCTGTACCGGTGCTCTATTTTCAACCGGAGCGGGATTCTGGCGCTGGGATTGGATGCTTTGTTGATCAAACTGGTTAATCTCAGCATGCAAATTTTCCGCTGTTGCGTTTTTTTCAGCCAGTACACTTTCTAAATGCTCAACTTCTTTGGACAACTGATCGATAGATTCCATTTCAGAATATTCTGATTGACTGGCTTGAGTCGTCGTCTCTGCAGATTCTGCTTCGGTGAGCGCCTGGAGCCAATCAGAATCATCACTATCGCTTACAATTTCAGATTCGTCGTCCTTGCTTAAATTTTCAGAACCAGCATTTTCATCGAGCTCGAGTAAACTCAGGATTTCATCAAGTCCTTCGTCGCCACTTTCTGATGATTGATCGTACGTCGTCGTGCCTTCCTCGACTTCATTCAGCAGACTCAAGAAGTCATCATCAGAAACTGATTCTGCATTATCTTCTGTAAATGTCATATCATCACTTTCTTCATCAGCTAATAAACTAAGAAAATCGTCATCATTGACATCAACAGAATCGTATTCGACTCCCCCGCCCTCTATCAATGGTTCATCAAAACTGATTTTGGGCGCCCGACTCATACATAACATAAACATTCCCAAAACCATAATGATAATCGACACAATGGAGGAACTAATGAGAGTTCTTGTGTTTTTCATGATATTCTCCTCCTTAAAATTGGTTATGACCTAATTTTAACGTTGCAGTGCTAAGGGGATTGAGAAAAAATAAATTACTTAGTCCGAAAATCTTTAATTGATTGTTAGAGTTCAACTTAAAATATAGCGGAACTCAAATGTTCTCACTCCCCAGGTTGTTTATAATATCTTGCCCACTAACCCTCATCAGTTGATCGGGTAGGATATTACTTTAAATTGTCCAATCACCTCCTCTCGGGATCTACGATCTATTATCCAATTGATTTATAATAGGCAAAAAAAATGAAATATGCAACATTTTTGAAAAAAAAATAACTTTTAAAATCACATAATGCTTAACAGTAAGTGGTAAGGAATTCCAAATTTGAATCCATACATTTCATTTTGGAAATTGCTTCCGATAATTTACTGTATCGGTATTTCAAAGTTTATGAAAAAAATTCTTACAAGGAGCAACGGAGTTAATGGATACTCTTCGAGCACAGGGATTCACGGAGATTTTTTTAAGGCATTATTGGGCGGTTATAAAACTCCGTTTAAATTCCGCTTCCCCCGTTTCTCACTGTAATGGAATTACTTCATAAATCAATGCACCAAAAAAATGGCGCATCTTCGATTTGCGAAGCTATGTTCTAAATCATTATGTTCGTTTAATGATTTCAAAAGGTATTCTATGTCCATATTTCAACAATAATTGTGCCAAAAACCGAGATTTTTCAAACATCATTTCAAAGCGTTGCTGAGTGGTTAACGAGAGTTGATACTCTAATTCAAATTCCAGTTCTTTTTTCTTCGTAGTCGCTTTCTAATTTCAAAACAGGAGACATCAGATGTCCAGATAAGCGTTTTATCTTTCAAAAATCTTTAAAGCGTAACGTATTGATGTAATGCAATGATAAACTCGTAGAGCGTTGAGAGTTGGGCGTTAGCACCTGTTTTTCGCCCTACACCCAACGGCTCTACGGCTTGTTAGAAAATATCCAGTTTCTTCGCTTCCTCAATCAGCTCGCGCGCAGCCTGCACATGAGTCTCACTCACAAACTCACCGCCCAGGAGTTTGGCAATTTCTGATGCACGTTCTTTCGAAGTTAATTGCCTGATTTGCGTCCGAGTTGAATCCTGCCCGGAGATTTTTTCGACTACAAAATGTTGATCTCCCATGCTGGCAATTTGCGGCAAATGGGTGATACAGATAATCTGGTGAGTTCTCGACAGGCGTTTTAAAGCGAGCCCCACAGACTGGGCGATTCGTCCCGAGACTCCCAGGTCGATTTCATCAAAAATGAGTACCGGAATCCGATCCACCTGAGCCAGTGATGATTTTAGCGCCAACATAATGCGGGATATTTCACCGCCAGAAGCCACCCGTGCCAACGGTTTTAGATCCTCGCCGGGATTGGCTGCGATATAAAACTCAACTTGATCGATTCCTCGTTCGGTTGTCTTAAAATATGTATTGTCTATTACGACCGCCCCTTTTTCATCGGGAAGCCAATCGATATTAACCTTGAACCGGGCGTTTTTCATACCTAATTGACTCAATCGCTCCAACACTTCTTTTGCAAGATTGTTAGCGGTTTCTTTTCGCTGTTCTGACAGAGAGATACAAAGCTGGCTCAATTTTTTACGCTGCTCATCAATCTGTTTTTGTTGCTCTGAAATGCTTTTCTCAAGATTTTCAATGTCCTGCAATTCCTGTTTAAGCTGCTTTCGATGCGCGATGATTTCGTCAATTGATCGGTTGTATTTTCGTTTCAGCAGGGAAAATTGACCTAATCGTAAACGAATTTGTTCAAGTCGTTCCGGGCTAAACTCAATATTATTAAAATAACTTTGCAAAAATTTGGCGATTTCTTCGATTGAAACCCGTGCTGCATTACAATCTGCTTTTATGCTTTCAAATCGATTATCAATTGCTGCTAATTCGTCCAGTTTGGTCAAACCGACCGATATTCGGTCATAAACAGAACTCGGGTCATCATAAAAATCTTTGAACAACTCACTGGAAAACTGAAATAATTTCTCACTATGTTGAAGGATTTTCTCCTCCTGGGCAAGCTCCTGCTCCTCCCCTTGAAAGGGATCAATGTTCTGAATTTCCTCGATCTGAAATCGATAAAGGTCACGTTTTTCTGATAACGTCCGTTGGCGCTCTATTAACTTTTTGAGATCATCGATTAATTCGATATAGCGATTGTAGTTTTGTTCTACTTCAATTCGTAACTGATCGTATCCGCCAAATTCATCGAGATATTGGATGTGATAGCTGACATTTAATAACGATTGATGTTGATGTTGACCGTGAAGATCGACCAGCAGATTTCCAATATCGATGAGCGTTGAGTTGGGAACCGGGGAATCATTTACAAAAGCGCGATTGCGCAGGTTGTCGGAAATTTCTTTTCTGAGAATGATCGTATCGTTAAAATCTTCTAGGTCTGCTTGCTGTAAATAGTCATCCAGAACAGCATTGTTTTTAATTTGAAAAATACATTCAGCAACTGCCCTGGCTGCTCCTTTCCGCAGCGACTCGGCTTCAATTTTTTCACCAAGCGATGAACCCAGGGCATCGATTAGAATTGATTTACCCGCGCCAGTTTCACCAGTAATAATATTTAATCCCGGCGCAAATTGAATATCTATTTTATCGATTAGAGCAAAGTTTTCGACGTGAAGATTTTTTAGCATCTGTTGTATTGGAATTTCAAAGTTAGTAATCTTACAAGGAGCAACGGAGTTAATGGAGTTTCACGGAGAATTTTTTGAGGCATTATTTGGAGGTTTTAAACCCCGTTTAACCTCTGCTTGTGCCTAAGGCACATCCACCTCTGGCGTGATCCTCTGTTTCTCCTTGTGGGTAATTACTGAAAAATTATACTGCAAAATTTTCGATAGCTTTTTGTCAATTAATACTACCAAAGAATAGCGCGTCTTCGATTTTTAAATTTATCTTTTATTTTTTTAAGCTTAACTATTGACCATTCCAGGCTTGTTTATTTCATTTTCATCGAATCACCGCCACCTTGCCCACCCGATTCAATCCGGTTTCTTCATTGTAAATCACATAAACATAAATCCCGCTGGCAACATATTCTCCGTTGTCGTCCCTGCCATCCCAGGTAGTGAAAGCGCCCGATATTTTGTCCTTCGAGATATGGCGAACAATCATGCCATTTTCGGTCATAAACTTTATCGCAACATCATCAGAAAGCTCTGAAATGGCAAACTCCTGTCCCTGGCTGATGACATAAGGATTGGGACCAGCTTTTACCTGGCTTAAATTTTCTCGCGGGCGAGCATAAGGTGTTTCCAGCACCGAAAGTCCATTGGTGGTTCCGATATAAACCTTACCCTTCTCTAAATCGAATCCAAATGAAGTAACATTATCACTCACCAGGGGGCTATTTTCTGTGGAATGGTGAGTCAATGTATAACCATCAGCAGCCAGGATACTTACGCCAGCAGCAGTTCCAAACCATTTATTATTACGGATGTCCACTTCGATCTTATTTATAGAATTACTCAGTAAGCCATATTGAATAGATACTTTTTGTGCAGAGTTGGGATCCCAATAGTTCACGCCACTCGCTGTGGCGATCCAGACAATTTCATCCTGGTCGATAGCAATATCTTTGATGTCATTGCTTTCCAGACCATCTGCTGTGGTTAAATTATTCCCGGCAACCTGGTCATCAGATTTATCTGCCAGGGTGTTATTGTAATCGATTACGCTCACACCATGTTGAGTTCCTACCCAAACCCGATCAAATCCATCAAAATCAATCGATCTAACGACATTGGTGAGAATACCTTCCGGTACGGTAAAGAAATACCAATCTAATTGAGGCGTATAAACTGCAACCACATTCTGATTCGCAGCAAAACTGTTAAGTGCCCAGATATTATCGTAGCGATCGGCTTTCACATCCAGCACGACGACAAATTGAGGCGAACCTGCGCTGCCAGATAGTATCTCGTTATAAAAAACTTTTATCGTTTCATCGGTATCGATCATAATAAGACCGCCGCCAACGCTGCCAAACCATTTTCGATTTCGGGAGTCAACCGTTATACTTTGAATCCGATTACCGATTAGTCCATCTTTCATGGTGTATTGCCGCCAGGTTGTTCCATCGTATCTCACGATACCATCATTTGGTGTCGCACACCACAGCACACCATCTTGATCGACGACAAGATCATTGAATTCATTGCCCGGCGGACCGGGGGGGATAAATGATTCCCAGCTCTGGTCTGGTATTCGTAAACGACCAATACCACCTCCGTAAGAAGATTTTCGGGTACCAACCCATAAATCGCCATCATCTGCAACAAATAGACAGGTCATGTAAGGAAACTTGGTTCCTACTGTTTGCCATTGATTTTCTGATGCGCTCCATCGGTTCACCTGTTCTTCTGAAATTGCAAACATATCCGTATTTTTAGAAACCAACTTTACGATGTCAATATTTTCCAATTCGCTATTGATCGTAGTCCAGTTTTGACCACGTAAAACTGCTACCCCGGTTTTCGTTGCTGCGTAGATCGTGTCATTATGCGATACAAAAGAATGAATTTCATTGTTCGGCAAGCCATGAGCAGTGGTATAATTGGTCCAGCTTTCTGGCGCCATTAAATTCGCCAGATCAAAACTGGACCGGGCAATACCGGACTCGGTTGCTGCCCAGATCTCTCGACCTACAACCATAATTTCATTGACATCGATTTCGCTCTGCAGTTGCCAGCCTAAATGTTTATAGGTTTCTTTCACTTCTTTTCTTTTAATATCATAAAGACTAATTCCAATGTCCAGGGCAACTAATATCGAATCCCCAATAGCTTCTAAATCATAAATATGACGTCCCAGGTAATCCTGAATGCTTTTCCAGGTATTGGAAACCGGGTCATAACAATTAATCCATCCATCAGCAAAGCCGACCCAGGTATTTCCGTTGTGATCTATTTCAATGGTTCGGGCATCAACTGATGTTAATCCATTGGTGTTATTAAATTGCTGGTATGCGTCGCTGGAAACCTGGTAACTGAACACGCCGCCATTAGACGCGCACCAGGCATAATCACCTATGAGGATTAAGTCTCGAATATCATTTTGACTGGTAAACGTGGTCCAATCGCCGACACCGGCCTGGGTGTTTTGGTTTGAAAGTGCCAGCAGTATTATTATTACTAACGTTAACTTCAATTTCATATTTACCTATCCTTTGAGTGAAAGGTGAGTGGTTATTGGTGAGTTGTGATTCAATGCCATTAAGTTAAGCGAATATGTCATTCCTGATGGAGCGAAGCGGAATTCAGGAATCTCTAAATTCATCGCATTAACTATCAGTTTCCTATTAAGTTAGGAGATTCCTGCATCCGCAGGAATGACACGCAGTACTTATAATTTTTTCTTAACTTAATGACATTGAGTTGTGATTAGTTTGTCATGGCGTTAAATCAATTGCTAGCCACATGAAGACTAACCTGTTACTACTCACTACTAACCAATCACCATTCACCAAAAACCAATCACAAAATTTCCAACAAATCAGCCATCTCCATGGCAGACATGGCAGCATCCCATCCTTTATTTCCAGCTTTGGTTCCGGCTCGTTCAATCGCCTGTTCTAATGTATCGGCAGTGATAACCCCATAAACCGTAGGGATGCCAGTTTGTAGATTTATATGGGCAATCCCTTTGGTAACTTCAGCCGCAATATATTCAAAATGCGGGGTAGCGCCGCGAATAACGGCTCCCAGGCAAATTACTGCATCATATTTTTTGCTTTCTGCCATCTTTAAAGCTGTAAGCGGAATTTCAAACGATCCTGGTACCCAGGCAATGTCGATATTTTCCTCGTTAACTTCATGACGTTGAAAACAGTCCAATGCCCCTTCAAGTAATTTTGAAGATATAAACTCATTAAATCGACTGATGACGATGCCAAATTTTCTATTTTTGCCAACGATTTTGCCTTGAAAAGTTTTGGGCATTTTTCCTCCGGATTATGATATTTTTCTGTATCGGAATTTCAAAGTTATGTAAAAATACTATAAAAAAACCTTACAGGGAGCAACGGAGTTAACGGATACTCTTCGAGCACAGGGATTCACAGAGAATTTTTTGGAGTGATTATTTGGCGGTTATAAAACTCCGTTTAAACTCTGCTTCCTTCGCTTCTCCTTGTAGGGGAATTACTTCATTAATCAATGCTCCAAAAAAACGGCGCATCTTCGATTTGCGAAGCTATGTTCTTATTTTTGTTCTCAGTGATCCGTGGTGTTCTCTGTGCCCATTTATTTCAATTGAGCTTTAAAATAACAATTCTAACTTCGCTGCGTTAAGATTTTCAGTCGTTTAATTCACCATTTAAAATCAAATGCCCCAGCTTATCCCTTTTCGTTTCAAGGTAATGGGCATTCACTTCATTGGGTGTGATTTCTATGGGTACTCTTTCAACAATTTCCAGGTTATAGCCTTTCAAGCCAACGATTTTTTTGGGATTATTGGTCAACAGGCGGATCTTTTTAATTCCCAGGTCTGCCAAAATCTGGGCGCCAATACCATAATCCCTGAGATCAGGTTTGAAGCCCAATTCTTCATTTGCCTCGACAGTATCCCAACCATTATCCTGTAATTCATAAGCCATAATCTTATTTGAGAGACCGATTCCCCGCCCTTCCTGACGCATGTAAAGCAATACCCCACGTCCTTCCTGTTCGATCATCTCAAGCGCCTTATCCAGTTGTTCACCACAATCGCAGCGCAACGAACCCAAAATATCGCCAGTCAGGCATTGAGAATGAACTCTCACGATAACCGGCTCACCGGTACTTACATTACCTTTAACCACTGCCAGGTGATGATGCTCATCAACTGCGCTTTTATAAAGATAAAGCTCAAAATTTCCATACTTGGTTGGTAATTTAGCGGTTGCTTTACGCTGTACTAATTTTTCGGTACGACGACGGTATTCGATTAAATCTCGAATGGTAATGATTTTCAATTCATGCTTACGAGCGATTTTCATCAATTTGGGCACTCTTGCCATGGAGCCATCATCATCCATTATCTCGCAAAGCACCCCGGCTGGATATAGCCCGGACAGGCGTGCTAAATCAACAGCGGCTTCGGTATGTCCCGCCCGGCTTAATACGCCCCCCATTTCAGCTTTAATCGGGAAGATATGCCCCGGTCGCGCCAGATCCTGGGTCCGTGTGTATGGATCAATCAGCACTTTAACCGTTTGAGCACGGTCATGGGCTGAAATACCTGTCGTTGTATTTTTAATGGCATCGACGGACACAGTAAACTGGGTACCATGAATCGCCGTGGTCCGTTGAACCATTGGATATAGCTCAAGCTCTTCTAATCTTTCCTCGGTCATCGGGGTACAAACCAGACCTCGACCATGAGTTGCCATGAAATTGATTTTCTCTGGCGTTGCCTTTGTGGCAGCCATGATCAAATCGCCTTCGTTCTCTCGATCTTCATCATCAACGACGATTAGAATTTTGCCGTCACGATAATCTTCGATTGCTTCTTCGATAGTATTGAATTTGTGCATGGTTGATTATAATTTTTTATTTCTACCAAGTTTTAATGTATTTTAATTTCAGTCTTCTCTAAAAACCTTGCTGTTTTAACCACTCTGATGTAATTTTTGTTTCCCCGGTTTTTTTAACAAATTGTTCGATATATTTCGCTAAAAAATCAACTTCAATATTAACCTTGTCACCGGTTTTTTTAAACTGAAAAATGGTCTGCTGCCATGTATGGGGGATAATCGCCACTGTGATTAAATGTTGCTCCTTTTTAGCAATTGTCAGACTCACCCCATCGAATGCAATCGATCCTTTTGGGATAGTGTAGCTCTCAAGTTCCATGGGAATCTCTATTGATAAGACACTGGCATGAGATTCATGAGTCAATTGCTGAATCGTACCAATACCATCAACATGTCCCTGGACCAGGTGACCGCCCAGTCGATCCTGCAATCGCAAAGCTCGTTCTAAATTGACGCTATCGTTTCGCTTTAACTGTGACAACGTTGAACGGGCCAGCGACTCTGCCACTGCATCAACCGAAAAAAAGTTATTCCCAATCTCAACAACGGTGAGACAGACACCATTCACTGCGACGCTGTGGTCAATTGCCAGATCTTCCCGGATTTTTTCAGCCCAAACCTGGATTCTCCTGCCCGAATTCCGGGGAACGATCTCTTTAATTGTGCCTATTTCTTCGACAATGCCGGTGAACATATTTATCTTTTTATATACAAAATTCTTAAAATTCAGTTTAATTTTTTTACTATTGTGAAATACTATCCCCAAAATGTCGAGCGTAGGGAGTCGGACGTAGGGTGTTGCGCATACCGCATATCGAGCTACACCCCACGCTCTACACGCTACGCCCTACGGTCATTTTATTCTTCAAATCATAGCCAACATCAGCACTGACCAATATATCCGGTCCTAATTTTTTAATTTTAACATTGAATAGTTTAATGCAATTATCAACATCAAGAATTCCCAGGTTGCCAATGGCATCTTTCCCGATGCCGATAATCTTTGGCGCCAATGCAAAAACAATACGATCTACCATTTTCGCTTTAAGGAATGAGGTATATAAGCCGGCACCTCCCTCAACCATGACCGCGCTCATTCGAGCCTGGGCAAGCTTTTTCAACAGGATCGGGAGAGAAACATTGCCATTTTTATCCTGCTCAATTACCCAGGCATGCGCCCCCTTTTCCTTGATTCGATCAATTTTCGATAAATCATTTGAAGTGGTCGCAATGATGGTTTGATGGACATGCTCATCTGATAGCAACTGGCTTTCAAAAGAGATTCTAAGCCGGCTGTCGAGCACGATTCGCACTGGATTCCTGCCCCTCACATGCCTAACGGTCAATTGAGGATCATCAGCCAGCACCGTTCCAATTCCGACAATGATGGCGTCACTTTCGCTTCGTAACCGGTGCGCCTCCACCCGGGCTGGATGCGAAGTGATCCACTGAGAATTTCCCGTTACGGTTGCAATCCGACCGTCCAACGATTGAGCGATCTTTAGCGTCACATAAGGCATTGCTGTGGAAATGTACTTTATAAACACACGATTAAATTCTTTACAGGCTGATTCTTCCACACCAGTAATCACTTCAATTTGATGTTGCTTTAAAATCTCAATCCCCCCCTGGTTCACTAACGGGTTTGGATCGACCATACCGATCACGACTCGTTTTATCCCGGCTTTTATAATAGCATCGGTACAGGGCGGTGTTTTACCATAATGGCAGCATGGTTCGAGGTTGACATAGAGTGTCGCGCCTCGTGACTTTTCCCCGGCATCCCGCAGCGCCATTATTTCTGCATGTTCCTTGCCAAAACATTGGTGATAGCCTTGTCCAACAATTTCCCCGTGTTTGACGATTACAGAGCCAACCATCGGATTGGGATTGACATAACCAATCCCTTTTCGCGCTAATTTTATGGTTCGTTTTATGTAATCGTTATCAGTCAACTGTTCCTTTCAATAGATTCATTTCTGCAATGTCGATTATTTCAAATTCATTTAATATAAATATTATTTAACTAAAGATCAAGAAATTTTTAAACATAAATTTTTTACTTGATTTTTTCATAATAAATAAGTATATATATTAGCTATATGAACCAGTACCCAATTTTGACATCAAAAATGCCTTTATTAAATCCAGGATCAACTCGTATCGTTCTTGCATCACAATCACCGCGACGGATTGAATTGCTGAAAAGAATCATCCCGGAATTTGAGGTTAAAATCAGTAATATCAACGAAAATAATAATGGTACAATCGTTCCCTGGAAATTGGTTGACGAGCTTTCAAATCAAAAAGCTAAATATATTGCGCACCAGGTCCCTGATGGAATTATCATCGGGGCGGACTCTGTCGTGGTCCTGCATAGCAAAACTTTGGGTAAGCCGAGAGATGCTAATGATGCCTATAAAATGCTGAAGTTACTAAGCGGAAAAGTCCACCAGGTTTATACTGGCTTCACAATTATAAAAAGACCACAGCAGATCGTTATTTCAGATTATGAAGTTACCCATGTTAAATTCCGGGATCTCGAAGCCTGGGAGATTGAAAAATACATCCAATCGGGTCAGCCACTTGATAAAGCTGGCGCTTATGGAATTCAGGACGATGGCGCCGTGTTTGTTGAATCCATAAATGGGTGCTATTATAATGTTGTTGGTTTGCCAATCACAAAAATTTTTCTTGCTTTAAAAAAATTATTAAAAGAAGAGGAAGGAAAAATTGAAAGAAGAAGAACTGCTTGAATTTGGCAAAAAGCTTAAAAAACTAAGACACTCAAAAAAAATCGAGTTAAAAAAAATAGTAGAACAGACCAAAATCAATATCAACTACCTGAAAAATATTGAAGAAGGCAAATTTGACTTTTTACCGGAGCTTTATGTCAGAAGTTTTTTAAAGCTATACCTTCAGCAGATAGAGGAGGACGTACCAGGTTTGCTTGGTGAATACGATTCAATTAAATCTGCCCCCCCACTGAACGTTACCGTTATTACGGATGAGGATCTAAAAAATATAAAGAAACCGGGTCAATTCCGCAGCCAGGTCTCAACCATCATTGAAAAGATAAAACCCTATATTCGCCAGATGAATGTAATCTGGTTTGTCATTGGTACCATAATTATCTTTTTTGTCGTTTATTCCCTGGTTAAAGATGATAACAACCAACAAATTGTCAGCGCCGGCTCGACCGGGCAATCTTTTATCGAGCCGGTTAAAAATACCGTTGATACGATATCTTCATCGTTATATGTGAATAAAATATTTAATAAAAATAGTGATTTAAATTTAGAATTGAAAACCCTCGAAAGAACCTGGTTACAGATCAGTGTAGATGACAGTTTTGCCCGGGATCATATTTTTGACAGTGGCATGACTTATGGCTGGCAGGCTTATGATAAATTCAGGCTGCGTATTGGAAACGCAGCCGGGGTTCGTCTATTTCTCAACGGGAAAGACCTTGGTCCCCTGGGTGAAACTGGCGAAGTGATCAAAATCGATTTGACAGAGAATGGAATTAAGAACGACTCATTTTAAATATAATTAAGTGGTAAAAATGAAAAAACATCTTTTATTCAGTTTTATAACAGGGGTTCTGTTCCTTGTCTCCTGTTCCCTGGTTTCACATCAAGGGACTCAAAAAAGTACCCACCAATCCCCTTCAAAACCAATCCTGACCGGCTGGCTGACTCAACAGCAAATTTTCAATCAGCTCCAGGAGTATCAACTGGAGAACGATCGGTATCAGCCGGATAACGCATTCATTGAAAAGTTGAAAAAATCGACCACCGCTGTACAGGTTATTGTATTTTTTGGATCCTGGTGCTCGGACTCTCAACGGGAAGTGCCAAGATTTTTGAAAATAATGGAGCTGGTTCAAAATCCGGGTATTACTTTTAAAATGCTTGGATTGGATCGTTCAAAGCGTGACGAGGGAGGGTTGGCTGAGGGCTACCAGATCGAATTCGTCCCAACATTCGTTGTCCTTCATAATGAACAAGAAATCGGGCGAATTGTCGAAACACCAACTGTGGGTATTGAACAGGACCTG
>CBFDBN010000059.1:0-13619 GCA_965603055.1 uncultured bacterium
GGTCATTTAAAAACCAGTTCCGAATGAAATAGGCTTTTGGAAAATGATCTTCGTAAGGTAAAAAGTTAATAATGGTAGCTAGATTTCTTTTGACGTTAAAATCCTCAAATTTTTGATAATCTGCCTGTTCCATGAAATATTTCTGATCATTAAAATCGAAATTTACCAGTTGGTCATCCAAAGCTTCTAACATTTTCCTCGCTACCGTTTTGGTGATGGGAAGCCACCAGGCTAAATCATCGAGACTGATCGGACCAAATTTTTTGATGTAATTGAGAATTAATGTGCGCAACGCATCATCTGGATTTACATCAGCTATATCGATCTCAGGAAGCCACTCTGCCGTCAATCCATAGCGAATAACTCTATCGATTATATAGCGATGATTGGTTCTAATTAAAACACCTTTAAATTCCAAATAGCGCAGCGAATAAGTAAAATTTTGATCTATCAAATGATCTGATAGTTGCTTTTTTAATTCATGGATAGTAAGCTCGTTTTTATCAGCCAGTGAATTAGCGACTTCTTGTTCGATGTTCACTGGATTTATTTCATTTTTTAATAAGAATTTTTCAAAATTTTTTACCGATGAAGATTGAAATATTTTTGCCGCTGCTAATAAATATTCCAAATTTTCCTTATGAACTACAAATAATGTCCCTCGAAACGCTCGTATCCTGAGTGCATTGAAGGGATCATTCAGATCATCAAACAGCGCTTTTGGCTCAAAGTCCTTAACTCTTGCCCATAATGAAATATAAGGTGTTAAATAATCGGTAGAATGAAGCCCGATGTGTTCTTTGAGTAGTTTTTGATAGTCATCGGTTTCTGCTTTCTCAAGAAGGTTTTGCTTGTGAAGTTGATAGTATCGAATTTTTGTGAGGTCCATAATATATCTAATCCATTATTTTTTTTAAGATAACATTTTCACCAAATCCTTTGGCAGCAAATAATGATACGCCAATAACTGCCCATTATAAACAATACTGAACACTCCATAAGGCGAAGGCGCTAAATCGCGAATATCCTGGTAACTGTTCAACTCAATGACCTGGTTTTGAATGTCATGTTCTTTGGCAAATTCCAAAACCGTATTAGTCGCATCAGGAATATAGGGGCATTGATCCGAGCGAATTACTGTTAAGCCTTCTCCATAGCGACTTGCTTTTTGTTCCCAATTACCGGTGAAAGCTGGAGATGGGACATCAGAAAATTTTTTGACCATTAAGTTAAAAGGCGGCGTTTCTTCAACTGATTCAAAACCGTGCTTGAGCAGCAGCTTTTTTCCAATCAGCCAGACTCGTTCACTGGTGACCATCGCCACGCCGTTCATTCCGGATTGTTTTGCATCATTGATACATTCGTCTAAAAGGATACCAGCCAATCCTTTGCTTTTACTTTTTCCGACTACCCACAAACAGTGAATGAACATGTACCCTTTAGCATCCACTGCCCGCCAGGCATATTCACCGGGAATGTATTCGATAAAGCCACGTTCCGGCAATTCAAACATTTTGATCCGCATCCCTTCGGCAAAGCGCGCTTTCAGCCAGTTCAGCTTTCGTTGAAAACCCTCTGTTTTTCGTTTGCTCATGTAGCAGAAAAAGCCTGTCTGTTCGACATTGTCGGCATTGACATCGATTATTTTGATGTTTTTTTCTTCTGTCATTTTTTTATCTCCTTTATCTAAAAAGATTAGACTTCTGCAAAATTAAAATTTTAGTGTCATTTCGAACGGAACGAAGTGCAGTGAGAAATCTGTATATCTAATAATATTAGTTGGTTAATCAGATTTCTCGCTCTGCTCGAAATGACAGTTCATTTTTATCAGTATTGAATAATTTAACTAAGCAATACTATTTAATCCAATTCAAATAAATAAATCCAACAAAGCCAAAGAAATTAGTCAACACATGAGCGATCGTGGTGAGCAAGATCGACCGGCTCCGCCAGGCAATCCAGCCCCAGGCAAAGCCCATGACAAGTGCCCCGCCAATAAAACTCAATGGACCACCTGATAAAGGATTGGGCAGCACCAATTCAGGTGCAATGTGCCAGGCGCCAAAGAACAAGGTTGGGTAAATATAACCGATCCAGCTATTTGTCGGGTATGCTGATATCAAAGCGCCGCGCCAGAGTAATTCTTCCAGTGTGCCATTGATCAGTGCAAAAACAAGCGTCAGCAAAATGACTCCAATTCCGCCTTCATTGAAGTGTGGGAGAAAACTCACCATGAATGTTACTATTGGAAAAATCAGTAATAGAGGAAGTATTATCCATAACCTTTTTATTAGAAGGCGCCTTCCGAGATAATAAACATTTTTTACATTTTTAAATCCAATGAACCAGAACGAAAAAAGAATGCACCAACATACCCAGTAATAACAGAATCCGGCAAGGTATCCCCAGGTTGCTCCCCAAAGAAATTTAAACAACTGGAAAATAACAATGTTCGAAAGCACGATCAACGGCGGAGCAAAGAATCGGATTAATTGTCTCTGTTTTGGTATTTCCATTTGCTTGCAATGAAATATTGATGTCTACTACAATTCCATTCACAAACTGGAAGTTTGTGTTACGGATCGAGATAAGCAGTTATTAAATTTATTTTATTTCACTCTAAAAGCGATCAATTTGTTTCTCTTAAAATATTTCTCATCAATTTAATTATATTAATTTCACTTGACTTTTATATAATTAGTCTTATATTTATACTAAAAAATTGTTAACGCCCAATCGGGACAAACCAGGATTAAAAAGAAACAATAGCTCATTGAGTATAATGATATTTTCGAGACTTAGAAGATTCATTAGCCTGTTATTTTTACTGCTAATGATTTCATGTACCCAAAATGCCGACCGGGATAACCCCCTGGATCCACGGTCGGGAGATTATGAAACTTCTGGCAGATTAGAAGGGCATGTCTATACCTATTATGCGCCATTCCAGCCAATTGCTTCAGCGTTAATTACATTACTTCAGGGGAATCAAACAACGATTACCAATCAGACTGGCGCTTTTGCTTTTACCCATCTTTCGCCTGATACTTACCAGTTAGCAGTGAGTTATTCCGGTTACGCTCCAGACACGGCTGAAGTCGTGATTCAATCAAACCGGACAACTTCGATACAATTCAATTTAGATGGCTTACCGCAACTGGACACCCTGGTTCTAAACTCGGGTTTCCAGCATGAACATTATCCCTTTGAACCAGTGCGAATGATTGATGTTATGGCAAAGGTACAAGATCCGGATGGCCCGGCCGATGTCGCTTCCGTTGCCGTGGTTGTCCCGGATATTGGCTTTAGAGACACACTAAGTATTTCACTGGTCATCGGGACCTTTCAGAAAAAAATCGAAGAAAAGGACTTGTCGCTCAATCACATTGAGGAGCTGATCGGGCAGCCATTTTTTATAGAAATTACCGATAAGGTTGGAAAAGTCTGTCGCTATGGTCCCAAATACCTGTTCCGTGTCATCGATGATGAGCCAGAAATCGTGTCACCACGCGGCTCTGTGCTTGTTGGTATTCAGCCAACATTAAAATGGAAAGCTTTGCAGTTACCTTTTTCATTTACATATAAAGTGGAAATTTATGCTATCAGTGAAGATCAAATTTTATATCCAGCCATCTATACTTTTTCAGCGATATCGTCGAATATTTCCGAGTTCCAGATGGGAACCACATTGCCGACCAGTCTCTATTTATGGGTCGTATCAATTGTGGACAACCGGGGAAATTGGAGCCGATCCAAACCGGCGACTTTTGAGGTAGGAGAATAATTGAATGAAATCGTTAACCGACAACGTGCAGAGCTCACTTCAGGCGATTTCTCGGATCAGCCAGCAGATTAATACCTTACAGGAGATTGATCCACTCCTCAAATCCATTTTGCATATCGCAATGGAAGCGATCGGTGCCGAGCGAGGATATATTTTAATGTTAAATGAGGGACAGAAATTATCACTGCGGATTGCCCAAAATATATCCAAAAACCAGTTAGATGACCTGGGAGAGATTTCCAATAGTGTGCTGGAACAGGTCATGGAAAAAGGTGAGCCAGTCATCTGCTTTGACGCCCTAACTGATGAGCGATTTCAAGGCGCAAAAAGCATTCGCATTCAGCGCATCAAATCCATTGCCGCGGTTCCGTTGACGATTAAGACCCGACCGATTGGCGCCATCTATCTCGATAGTATTCAGAAGCGTGCCGGATTTAAGGCTGAAAGTCTGCCATTTATTACCGCATTTGCCCACCAGGCAGCAATTGCGATTGAGAACTCCCAACTGTACGCGGCGCTTCGTGAAGAAAATTTACAGTTAAAAAAACAAATTCAGCAAGCTCATTCTTTCAAAGAGATCATCGGGCGCAGCCCGGCGATGAAACAAGTTTTTGAATTAATGGAAAGCATTATCGATTCTGATGTGACCGTTTTGATTTCCGGCGAAAGTGGAACCGGGAAAGAGTTGATAGCCAGGGCATTGCACTACAACGGTCCCCGAAAGGATAAACCGTTTATCGCGCTGTTCTGTGGGGCTTTGCCAGAAAATTTGCTGGAGAGTGAATTGTTCGGTCATAAAAAAGGAGCATTTACCGGTGCCACTGCCGACAAAAAGGGATTATTTGAAACCGCCGACGGTGGCTCATTTTTTCTTGACGAGATCGGTGATCTTTCTCCTAAAATACAGACCGAATTGCTTCGCGTGATTCAAGAGGGCGAAATCAAACGGGTCGGTGAAAACCAGGTCAGGCATGTGGATGTTCGAATTATGGCGGCATCGAATAAGAACCTTGAAGAACTTGTCAAAGAAGGGCATTTTCGGGAGGATCTCTATTATCGTTTGAATGTGATAAAAATTCAGCTCCCCCCGCTTCGTAAACGAGATGGGGATATTCCTTTACTGGCACATTATTTTTTGGACAAATATACAGCAAAATCGAAGAAGCAGGTTCAAGGATTCTCCCCAGGGTCGATCAAACAGTTGACAAATTATCACTGGCCGGGCAATATTCGTGAATTAGAAAATACTATTGAACGGGCGCTGTTGTTGGCAAAAGATTTATTCATCCAGCCAGAAAATCTACAACTGCCAGAAACTAATATTCAATTGCCCGAAAAAATGTCGTTGAAGGATTTTGAAAAGCAGATCGTGCAAAAAACTCTGACGGAAAATAACGACAACATTTCAAAGACTGCTGAACAGCTTGGGGTTTCCCGGCGCTGGCTTCATTATCGGCTGAAGGAGTGGGAGGATGAGGAAGATCAGTAAATACCAGGTTTTTTCCGAGCTTCAAAGTGGACCCATAACAAGGGTCTACAAAGCCATTCAGCCTGAATTGCAGCGAGTGGTTCTGGTGAAGCAATTGAACCCGGATCGAATAAGCGATGAGGAACTGGTCGAAAGATTCAAACAGGAAGGCTTGATTCTGGCAAAGATCAATTCGCCCTATGTAATCACGATCTTCGATTTCGGATTTGAAGACGATGTTCCCTTTCTGGTGACTGAATTCATCGAGGGAAATACCTTAGCAGAATTGATTCAGAAGAACGGATCATTGCCCTGGGATATTAGCTTGTTCATTCTTGGGCAATTAGCCCAGGGATTGAACGCGATCCATCATCAAAATATTATTCACCAGGATATTAAGCCGGAAAATATTTTTATCTCCAATGAAGGCGAGGTAAAACTCGGTGATTTGGGATTTTCCGTAACATTAGAACAAGCAGATCAGCAAATCCAGGGGACGCCAGCCTACCTTGCGCCAGAAGCTGTTGAAGGTTTGCCCATTGATTTTCGGAGTGATCTGTATTCGCTGGGACTCGTCGGTTATGAAATATTGACTGGTGAAAATCCTTTTGCCGCAGACGACATGACAACGGTTTTGAACAGAATTATTAATCTAAAACCGATGAGTGTTGTTGCGGTGAAACCAGATGTTCCTGATAAATTATCATCACTGATCACTAAATTAATGGCTCGAAATCCTGAAGATCGTTTCCAATCCGCGAAAGATGTATCACAGGAGTTGGAAAATTATAAGACTTTGAAGGGAATTAAAGTTGACAAAGATTCTTTGACCAGCTTTATACAGCACCCTGATCAATACCAGGTTTCCCGGGGCATTGAGGAGAAACCACCTGAACTGGTGATTCAGAAGACAAAGCGAAGCATGGTAGCTGTTTATGCGGTGGGTGTTATTGTCATTGGAATTTTAATTATCTCGCTGGGTAAATTGATGGACAATGGATTCAGTTTTTTGCCAGACAAAACTGATACAACAATGACGACTGTTGATCAAAATATCAGTCAGGCAGATACTTTAAATTCAATACCCTTTACCATAACCGAAAACAACCAGGACCCAATTGAGCAAGATTCAAAGGAGGAACCAAATAACTCAAATTTTAAAAACGAAGCTGAAAAAGATTCTTTAAAAATACCGAATACAGTTGAAGCAAGGCTGGATACGATTGTCATCACCAGTGATCCAAGAGCCTGGATTTTTCAAAATGGAGATTCCCTGGGAATTACTGCTTTGTCAATGATTTTAGATTCAAAAACAGAACCATTGGAGTTGGAGCTACGGGCACCAGGATTTCCAATGATCAAGAAAACTGTAACCATTTCGGACCAGGTTGCGCAAAATATTCACATTAACCTCTGGAAAGAGGTGGGTTACCTGGATATTGATATTATTCCCTGGGGCGAAATCTGGATTGACGGTGATTCAATCGATGTACATCCGATTAATCATCCGATAGTATTAGCGCCTGGAAATCATAGACTTATGGTAAAACATCCATCATTGAAAAGCATAACAGAACCGTTTTATATCGCTGTTGGGGAAACGCTTCAAAAAACGATTCAACTAAAGAGAATTCCTTAAAAGTGGTATGTTTTTTGTGGAGTTAATTTTGTTCGTGATTAAGCTGACTTAAAAATTAAAAATTTCACCGCAGAGTTCGCGGAGGGCGCAGAGAGTACAGAGAAAAATATACTAACTACGAAGAGGCATTTGGATTATTAAAGATTAATTTAATCGGGAGTGCGGTGCCTTTATGCACCGCCTGAAATGTATAAAGGCATTGCACTCCTGTTTTATAAAAATCCAAAAACCAAATCTTTCATAGTATACTTTAAAAATCGTTTTGAGATTATTAATGAAATACAATTGCTAACTCACAAATTATCAATGACCTCAGCGATCTCTGCGGTTAGTAGCATGTTCGGAGGAAAGGAATGAATTGCCAAAAAACAATTTTAACATTCTTAATTTTAATCTTTTTAATTTCAGGACAAATTTATTCTCAAAGTTTCAACAATCTATTAGATAACTTGATCCAGAAACAGAATTATATTTCAAAACGAATTTCCTCTTATGATCGAAGTGGTGCCAATCGAGATTTTTATCCGATAGAGCCAGGGGAAACTTTGACACTGGCAGAGATAAAGGGACCAGCGATCATTCATCATATCTGGGTAACGATCAATGCCGAACCATTCTATGGGAAAAAGATAGTCCTGAGAATGTACTGGGATAATGAAAAGGAACCCAGCGTTGAGGCACCAATCGGTGACTTTTTTGGCGTTGGGCATGGATTGAATCGAAATTATGTTTCATTGCCCTTTGTCTGTACTTCAGAGGGAAGAGCCAGGAACTGTTTCTGGCAGATGCCGTTCAGAAAGTCAGCTAGAATTGAAGTGACAAACGAAGGGACAAGAACTGTAGGTGCCTTTTATTATTACATCGATTATCGAGAGGTAAAAGAACTGCCGGCTGATACGAGATATTTTCATGCCCAATATAGACAGGAGTTTCCACCAATTGCTGTCGAATTTAAACGAGGTCAGTCACAGGAAAATCTTGATGGTAAAAATAATTACTTATTTCTTGATGCCGAGGGAGCAGGACATTACGTGGGTGTCAGCTACTCAATTTTGAACCGAACCATGGGCTGGTGGGGCGAAGGCGATGATTTCATCTGGGTCGACGGCGAAAAGTTTCAGAGCTTCAATGGGACTGGATCCGAAGATTATTTTTGTGATGCCTGGGGTATGCGGGAGAGCCAATCCCTGTTTTATGGCTGCCCCTTGCAGGAGACAGGCTATGATCCAGGGGATAAGGCAACAGTTTATCGGTTTCATATTTCCGATCCAATCCCCTTTGCGAAATCGATCAAGGTCAGCATTGAACATGGGCACGCCAATAACCGGTCTGATTATTTATCAAGTGTTGCCTATTGGTATCAAACCGAACCGCACAAACGTTTTACGAAAATGCCAAAGGTAGAAGAACGGCTCCCCTTCGCAGTTGAGATGGATCGAAATCTCTTTAAATTTTCTGATTTTCAAGTGGTGAATCAATCAAAGGGGAGCCTTACTCAAATAGACAGTCTTTTATTTTATGATCAAACCGGAACAAAATTAAGCGCGTTGGGAATGAGTTTTAAAGAGATAAAAGATGAAGTTGCTGTCGAAGTGCCAGTTCCGGCAACTGAAAAGTATAATGTGAAATTGTTATTGGCAAAAGGCAAAGACCAGGGGCAATTGCAACTGGGGTTTAACAGTCAGAAAACAATTAAATTTGATGCTTACAATGATAAAGATCAAGAACTAACAGAAGTCGATCTGGGCAACATGATTTTGGAAGGGGGAAAACAGCAATTCACTCTAACCTGTGATGGAAAAAATCCAGCCTCCAGTGGAATGCGAGCGAATCTGATTGCGATGAAATTAGAGCCAGAAAGAGAATTTATTAAAGAATGGTACGTTATCGGTCCTTTCGACAATCCAATGGGAAGATACGATAGCGAAGGATTGATGATCTCTTATCCACCAGAAAAAGAGATTGATTTGAAAAAAAGTTACATAGGTAAAGACAGGATCGAAGTGAAATGGCATAAGCTTCAAGCTGAGGCAAATGGCTTGATTAATTTTGAAAAATTTTATAAGCAGAAAGATTGGACTGTAGCTTATGCTTTGACTTACGTCTGGTCGCCTGAAGAAAGAGCAACTAAAATATTTTCAGGAAGTGACGATGGGATTCGGATCTGGCTGAATGATGAATTGATTCACCATCACCTCGTAAAACGGGGACCAATTCCAGATAACGATAGGGTAGAGGCTGTTCTGAAAAAAGGCTGGAATAAGCTGCTGGTCAAAGTCGAACAGGGGGAAGGCTGGTGGGGATTTTACCTGCGAATTCCTGATCCAAAAGCCGAGCTGAAGTTTAGTATTGATAAAAAGTAAAAGACTTTCATCATAAGGGTATAGAGCGATTCTATGAAAAGGAGAATATTTTTAACCTTAAGCCTGGTGCTCATAGTTGTTGCGCCGATTCATTCACAGCAACCACAATGGGAAACGCTACCGGACATGCCGCGGGAAAGATTTGGTCATTGTTCTGTTATCTATAAGGACAAGGTTTGGCTCATCGGCGGGAAAAACCAGTCAGGCATTTCCATCACAACAGTAGATTGTTATGATTTAAAACAGGGAAGATGGCAGCCGGCTGTATCCGAATTATCGCATGCCCGGTATAATGCTGCTGCTGTTGTTTATGAGGATAAAATTTATGTTATCGGTGGCTATAACGATCGACAGATTTTAAACCTGGTGGAATATTATGACCCTGATGATAAAAAATGGAAAGAATTCTACCCGCTCCAACACCCACGTGAAGGGGCGAGTGCTGTTGTGTTTAATGGTAAATTATATGTAATTGGCGGACGCAGTAATAAAGGCATCTTTCCCAAAATATTGGACGATGTGGAATTCTGGGATGGATCAGCCCAGGGCTGGGAGGAGTCCACACTCTGGCATCTGCACCATGCCCGGGCATTGATGCAATCCGTTGTTGTTGATAGTTTTATTTATATAATCGGCGGTCGCTTTATTGATGGTCAGTTGGGTTTTGTCGAGCGGTTTGGACGTGATGGAGAAACTGATTTGCTTACATCTTTGAATGTCGCACGCTATTATTTTTCAGCGGTTAGGGTGAATCGCCTGATTTACGTACTTGGTGGTGTTCGCTTTGGAGACTTTGAAGTACTTGCCGACACCATCGAGTATTATGCAACAGAGTATGATTGGTGGAATACGCTGAACATCCCGATGTTAACGCCACGAGCCGGGCTCAGCGCGGTCAGCTATGAAAACAATATTTATGTTTTCGGGGGTATGGATGCCAATCTCAAAGTGTTAACTAATGCGGAGGTCCTGATTGGTGTTCCAACTGATATCGGAACGCCAATCTCAGCCGGCAATGAGCATAATACCATTGCTCATCCGAATAAGCATCGCCTATTAGTAAATTATCCCAACCCGTTTAACGCAGCCACCACAATTACTTTTGAGTTGGCAAAAGATGAAAGTCAGATTCAACTGATTATTTTTAATTTAATAGGAGAAAAAATTCGTACCTTTCAGTTGAGTTCGTTCACACCAGGAGTCCATCAAATTCAATGGGACGGCAGAGATGACAAGGGGCGGATTGTAGAATCCGGGATTTATTTGGCGCAGTTGCGGTCGGATCGGATTTACGGTGAAGTTTTGAAGTTGTCTTTTATAAAATAAATTTTGAGCCAGAATAAACATGTTAAAAAAATTCTGTATTATACCAATTTTATTTATCATAAATATCCCTGCTATCTTCTCACAATCCCAGCAGCAATCCCTGTTTCAACAGATGACCCAGGCTTTTCGGCAACTGGACTATGAGACAGCAAAAAAAATTGGGAGACAGATCGAGGCGGGATTCAAATCTTATACACCAATCGAACTGCTGGAGACACATAAAATTTTAGGTGTTATTGCTTACCAGGATGGGAATTTACCGGAGGCGAATGGACAGTTTGAACAGGCTCTATCGATCGATCGAACTGCACGACTGGATTCTGTTTTTGTTTCTCCCAAGATTATTCAATTTTTCGATGAACTGAAACTGGGTTACAATTCAAGAACGAAAGCTGATGAAAAAGAAAAATCGGTTCAATATCGCTATCTCGTGCAGCCTGATCCTCGACCAGCAGCCACACTACGTTCCATAATCCTTCCCGGCTGGGGGCAGTTGTATAAAAATGATAAAAGAAAAGGCTATATTCTTGTTGGTTCCACCGCAACCGTAATCCTGACAACGGCATTATTTCATTTTGTGCAAAAAGAAGCCCATGACCAATACCTCAAAGCCTCTGATCCAAAAATAATTGAGCAGAAGTATGATAAATATAATTCGTTTTACAAATTAAGGAACAATACTGCACTTTTAGCCGGGGGAATTTGGCTGTACGCTTTTTTTGATGCGCTGTTAGCCGAGCCAAAAGAGAAACAGTTGAAAGTTTCGTTTTCTGTGAATGAATATCCCTGTGTCTGTGCACAACTTTCGTTTTAGTTATTTTGTTTTGATAGTTAAATGAGTTAAGTGGTTGAGTCAGGTAAGTAGTTAATTTTATTACCAAATTACTTAATTACCAGCTACCTAATCCCCTCAAAATTTCATTTCTGTAAAATCAGATCATTTTTCCCTCACTGTGCAGATTATTCGCTACTGTGAAAAGTTTACACATAAATTATGAATGAATTCCCTAAAAAAAATTTTTTTGCGATTAATCAACTAATTTAAAACTAACACATTATCGATTAAAATAAACTATTCTGATGATCGACTCATTTTGGTCTATGATTTGCTTATTTACTTTTTGTAATCCACTTCATTTAACCTGCCAAAGGAGGCGTCATGAGAAAAAAGCTATTATTTGTCACCCTGATTTTCCTGATTAGCTATCCCGCCTGGAGCCAAGATAAGGCGAAATTCGACATCTCAATTAATAATGAGCATAAAACGCTCAAAAAAGTCAATGGATTGGGATATGTCGGTCAGGAGATCAAAAAAATGGTAAGCGAGGTCACCCTGGTCCAGGGATGCTATTTCACGATTGGTACTAATCAAGGACTCTCTCCGAACGGACTTGATGACCAGTGTGGTGTTACGTTCGGACATCCTTACGCACTCACCTCGTATCCGCTACTGTCAATCGATGGGAACTGGGGGAAACCAGAGCTGTTTTTCAGTCTTTATGATTCATTCCCCAGGATTCAGGCAGATAGCCTGTTTGTCAGCTATGAGGAGACTGACAAATTTCAGCTCATTTTCAGCCTGAAACCGGATTCATCTGGACAAAAGATCGCCATCACTTCTTCATTAAAAAACCTGGATACCCAAGCTCATTCATTTGGTATCGGGTTGGTTTTTGACCCGGGATTGGGCAAAAAGGGCGATGGCTGGGCAGAGATTGGTTCTCAGAAAATTACCCGGGACACCCTGCTCCAGGGCAGCTCGATTCCGACCCAATTAATGATCAGCGAGCGGAATGGATCGGTCGATGGGATGAAATGTTTGCTCGATTTCAACTCATTGCCGGACCAACTGATTCTCGCCAATTGGAAGGATGATTATGAAAACCACTCGCCGGATTTTTTTCCCTCGCTGTTAAGAAAAATCTATGATTTAACGCTGAAAATCATCTGGAGCGAACAGATCATTCCGGCTGGCGGAATCTTATCCCGAACCGTAATTATCGACCTGCAGCAGCCTGATTTCAATACGCCGCTTTTTATGCGGTGGGATTTGCCAGGATTTCTTTCGATTGAGAACAATCTTCTGTTCCCTCGCTCATTCTATTCATACCTTGAAATCACCAATTTATCTGCCAATGAAAAGCCAAATTCAGCAATCGAATTTCAATTCCCCAACGAGCTATCCAGTGCTGCTTCTAATTACTCACTGTCAGTTCCGGCAAATGACATTGTTTACCAGCCGGTATTAATGAAATCCACTGAAATTTACGAGGATAAAATAGTCGATCTTTCAGTCACATTGAAACATGATGGGCAGATTCTGGATTCAATAATGCGTCAGGTTTACATTCCTGCGGTCCCTCTTTCCGATACTGGTCTGGTCTGTACCATCGATACGGTGATGACTGCTGATTATCCTGAAATAAAATTTACGTTTGAAGCCCAAGTGGAAGCGACCGGGCAACGGCTATTCAATTTGGCGCCGGAGAACATTTTCCTCTATGAAAACAACGCCCGGATTCGTGAATTTACCATTGGAAAAGATACTACTGGTGGTGTTTCGATGACGGACATCGTGTTTGTTATCGATTGCAGCGGCAGCATGGGTGATGATATTCGGGCGGTAAAAAACAACATCAACGAGTTCTGCGATAGCCTGGTGGCAAAAGGGATGGATTTTAAATTAGGCCTGGTCACTTTTAGTACGAGTATCGATGACGTCTTTGATTTCACCAATGATGTTGAATTGTTCAAAAGCTGGCTGGACCAGATTGATTTATGGGGTGGCAGAGAGAACTCACTGGGTGCTTTATATCGAGCCACCGAGCTTTCATTTCGTATGTTCAGCAAACGGACATTTGTCTGGATCACCGATGAAGATTATCCAGTCTCTCCCGAGATTAATCTCTCGGTGCAGGATGTGGTCAATCGTTTGCTTTCGTACGATGTAACCGTCCATTCGATCTGTCTGCCGAGCTTGAAAACCCTATGGTGCAATCCCATTATCGAGCCCACTGGCGGCAATTTTTATGATATTGG
>CBFDBN010000060.1:0-13609 GCA_965603055.1 uncultured bacterium
GTTAATCCCCCGATAAATCGGGATTTTCAACTTGTTCTGAGATCAAAATAAAGAGCATCAGTGGTAGTGAACTATTACCAAGGTATAAAGGGCAACACCTTACTCCGTATACCTCGTAACTTATACCTTATAACTCAAAAACTTTTAAGCTCATCAACATTTTCTTTCACTTTCACCACAGCGTCAACGATATCCTTCATATCATCCTCGTCGCCGATTAGAACAAACTGCGGAAACCAGATAGCTTCCTCATAACAGGCTTTTTCGGCTTCGGGCAGATGGTAAGCATTATAATCGATGCCGAGATCAATTTTCTTTCCCCGGGGTCCGAACGCCTGTTGCTTAAATAACGGCTGGGTATAAAGCGGAATCGAATAGCCGGCACTCACAATTAATCCCTCTTTTTGCAGGGCTTCAATAAATTTTGATTTGGGGATATTGTTGAAATATTCTTTTTTGTATCGCCAAATAAATAGATGATAGGAGTTGCTGGTGATTTTCGGATTGGCAGATAAAACTTCGATGCCTTCAATTTGAGAGAGATGTTCGGTCAAATATTGTGCATTACTCTCTCGCTTTTGTTTCAGTCCTGGATATCGATCAAATTGGGCTAATAAAACGGCTGCCTGAAACTCGGTCATCCGAAAGTTACCGCCCAGGTAGTAATGCTCATACCAGACACCGCCTTCAACCCTGCCACAATTAGCATACGACCGACAAAACTTGGCTGTCTCATCGTCATTGGTTAGAACGATCCCACCTTCCGCCGAGGTAATGTTTTTAGATGATTGGAAACTGAAGCCGCCGGCATCGCCAATCGCGCCAACTTTCTGGTTATTCCATTCGGACCCCCATGCTTGCGCTGCATCCTCAATGATTTTTAAATTATGCTTTTTGGCAATAGCAAGCATACGATCCATATCCGCTGGTCTGCCGCCAAAATGGACTGGCATGATCCCTGCCGTCTTTTCTGTAATCGCTTGTTCGATGCTATCGATATCAATATTATAAGTTTCGGGATCAATATCAACAAAAACCGGAATTGCCCCCACATCGAGGATAGCAGTTGCCGAAGCCACAAATGTATAAGCTGGCAAGATTACCTCGTCTCCAGCGCCGATGCCAACCGATTTCAGTGCTACGGACAATGCTATGGTACCGCTGTTTACACATACTCCATGCTTTGCCTGATGATAACTGGCAAACTTCTCCGTAAATGTTTTTACCTTATCGCCATGCATTGCCCCCCATTTTCCACTTTCAACAACCTCCCTCAAATTATTTATCTCATGCTGGTTCCATACCGGCCAGCGAGGAAAAGGTGTCGTCTTAATTGGAGAACCTCCGTTGATCGCAAGTTTAGCCATTCATTTTTGTCCTATCAATCGTTCGTCGTTCAAGTTTAAATTTTCTATAGTTGTTTAATTCAAATTCAGCAACTGCTTCACCACTGCCACTGCTGTAGCCGCATCAGCCGCATATCCATCAGCACCGATTTCATCTGCGTAGCCCTGGGTTACTGGCGCCCCACCAATGACGATCTTTACAACATTCCTTAAACCATCATTTTCTAGCGCCTCCATGGTAGATTTCATGTTCAGCATAGTGGTTGTCAACAGGGCGCTCATCCCAATTACCTGGGCGTTGTTCTCTTTAACGGCCGCGGCAAATTTTTCCGGCGCGACATCTACGCCCAGGTCGATAATTTCAAAACCAGCCCCTTCCAACATCATAGCGACCAGGTTTTTTCCGATATCATGTAAATCACCTTTGACTGTACCTAATGCTAATTTTGCAATCGGTTCCACACCTGACTCGGCAAAACGAGGCTTGAGCAATTTCATACCGGTTTTCATCGCACGCGCCGCGATGAGAACTTCCGGGACGTAGAACTCGTTATTCTTAAATTTCTTCCCAACAACATCCATTCCGGCAATTAATCCCTGTTTCAGAATATCTTTGACCGGTACATTGGAATCCAATGCCTGTTGAACTAACTTTTCGGTGTCAGGAGCTTTTCCATTAATCACACAATTTGCAATTTCTTGCAGCAGTTCCATGCTTACCTCCAGTTGTTATTTTATGACATAACTCTCATCCAATTCATAATCTTCTAACAGATCAATGATTTTGACGATATTTCGATGTGAATTATTAATTAATGGTCTACAATGTGTTTCTATGGTAATGTAGTCGATATGAACGCCGTGCATAATAGCTCGAAATTGCCCCTGCCAATCAACCACACCATCCCCAACAACAACATATTCATGATCATCATTGGTATTGCTCCGAAAGTCCTTCACATGAATCGAACGAATATGTTTTCTAATAGCAAGATAGCCATAAGGATAAGGGATTTCACCCGCAGCCGCAGCATTAGCAGGATCCCAATTTGCATTCAAATTTTTCGAATCAACTTCGTCTAATATTTTGGCGGTATTGACACCATTATCTGCCCAAAATCCTGGCTCATTTTCCAGCAGCAATTGAAATCCATATTTTTCCGCTAACGATGCCATTCGCTTCAGAATATGAACGATCTGAATGTAATTTGATTGCGGTTCCCTATCATAGCGTTTAAATCCAAAAATAATGACATTACGTGTGCCAAGGCGGTCCGCCAGTCTGAAACTCTCATAAACATTTTCCTCTATCTGGAGTTTCAGTTGATCTTCATCGTTCAGGGAGATGTTGAAAAGACCTGGTGAGATTGCAGAAATATTAAGATCATGTTCTCTGGCGACCTCTTTTACCAGGTTAATTTCATCATTTGCAACATACGGCACGCGACCAGTGGTCAACTTCCGAATTTCATAATCGGTAATTCCCCAATCCAGTCCATATTCGACAGCTTTTCGGAAATCTTTTGAAATTTCATCAGAAACGATCGCTAATCTCATATATCACTGATCCTTCATCTTAAAAAGTTTGCCAAAACGTGTCCAATTTTTTTAGTGCCAGTGGTCACCGGGTGACGAACGCTAAGATGAAATCTGGACCAATTACCTCGTTATGCTATCAGGTAATAACTATTTTCAACTAAATCGGTCACTTATTGTTCCAACGGTAAAAAATTGATTAATTGTTCTGTTCAACATGGTAAGGTAATGATTAAATAAGTACCATGTATAAAGAGATATTTTAAAACCTGGTACCCTTTTACCCAACCTGGATAAGCCAGAACCAAAAAGACCTTGGACCGCTAATTACGCGAATTAAAGGAATTTCGCTAATTATTAATTCGCGTAATTTGAAAAATTCGCTCAATTCGCGGTCAAAAAATTTATGTTCATTGGGCAAGAAGTTCACGGTTTAGTTACTACTTTAATTGACAATTGTCAATTAAAATGTTTATATGAACAGCATCAACATGACAGACATCGACAAAAAATTGCCGATGTGATCGCATAATTACCTTATCACCCAATTTCCCGTTTGATCGCTTCAACCAGGAGAGCAACCTGTTCAAAAGTATTATAAACATGCAGCGAAGCCCGGATCGCATTCAAGCCATGCTCACCGATTGGTCGCAGCCGGATATTATATTCTTTTTTAATTTGAGTGATATAATCAGCATAGCTTTTTTTATCATCTAATATTTTAAAAGTAACGATAGAACCGGATAGACCAGGATCTTTTGGAGTGAGCAGCTCGACCTTTTCAATTTCGGACAACTGGTCTTTTAAATAAGCTGCAAGTGCCCTGCCTCGAGCCGCAACCTTTTCCATACCAATAGCACTGAAAAAATCCAGCGAAGCGCCGATCCCCATAATAATCGGTGTATTCCTGGTGGCATATTCAACAATTTTGGCTTCCTTTCGGTATTCAAGCTTCTGTTCTTCCAGAATATAAACTTTATTTGAATATGCTCCAACATGCGTGGGCTGCCAGACATCAAACATTTCACGCCGAATATAAAGCAAACCAGTACCCTTTGGACCACACAGCCACTTGTGTCCTGAGCTTGCATAGAAATCACACCCCATATCGTTGAAGTCCACCGGGATCATCCCCATCACCTGGGCCCCGTCGTAAACAACATAGATTCCTTTTTGGTGGCAAAGTTCAGCAATTTCTTTTGCGGGAAATAATAAGCCAGTCGTGCAGGGGATGTGACTGATCATCAACACCTTTGTTCGTGTCGTGATATTGGATTCAATGATATTTAGGTTTTCTTCTTTGGTCACTCCCGGTTCAAAAAGCTTAACCCGAATTCCTTTCTCCTTTTGAATTGCCAGCCAGGGTATAGCCCCGCCAGGATGCTCGTGCGTGGTCATCAGCACCTCATCGCCTTTTTTAAGCGGTATCCCACGGGCAATGATATTCATGCCTTCTGTTGCATTTCGAGTAAAAGCAATCTCGTCCGTTCCGCAATTGAAAAATTTCGCTGCTTTTTCGTGAACGCTCTCAACCAGTCCATGACCGGTTTCAGAAATACTTTCCCACCTTAGCATCTGAGATTTGATGGTTTCAGTAACCTGGTAAGGGGAAGGACCCAGACCGCCATTGTTCATGTATATCAAATCATCAGTCAATGGAAATTGTTGTTTCACAAAATTCCAGAATTTTTCATCTTTATCATTTTTTGGTCCAGTATAATTTTCAACAGTATTTAAAAAATTATCGGCTGCTTCGGCGCTTTCACCCGAACCAGTGATCCAGGGAAGTGCAGTTGTTGCAGCTAAGCCACCCATTAGTTTTTTTAAGAAATGACGTCTATTTTCTTTAGAATTTTTAATAATCACCATCGCCTCCTGATTTTAAATAATAAATTTACCTAAATGATTAAATTCTCATTCTCAATCGCCACCACCCGGGCAGGAGCAGCATCACCTGAATAAATATTCAAAGGCATTGCTACCAGTAAAAACCGGTTCAAATTGATCTGGTCAAGATTGGCTAAATTTTCGATCAGGAATCGATCGTTGCCCAGTACCACGTCCTGAACTTCAGCAGAAAAGGGAATATCAGCCCCCAGAAAAGGAATTCTTAAATCATTCACCAAATATTCTGCTGCATCTGAAGTTAGCAAAGGAAAATCAATATAGTATTGCCCACTCTCCCAGAAGGTTGACCAGCCTGTATGAATAACAACTCCATCACCCGGCTTAATGTAGAACGATTGCAAATTTTCATAAGTGATTAAGTCCTTTTCCCGCTTTTCGCCCAGGTGGACAATTGTCGTATAATGGAGCAATTCCTTCTTCGCGATGTGCTCGATTGCGCGCAAATCAGTACCAATGAATTTGGGAGCCTTAATATGGGTACCGCTATAAACTGTTAGTTTAAGTTGAATCACGGACTTCCCGGTATCGCTATCAATTAATTTACTTACAACCGGGGAACTGTACCACTTTTCTCGGTACCGCGGCATCCCTTCATAGAATGGATGTGAGAGGTCAATCACTTGCATGTATAACTCGGGATTAACACTTTGTTAAAAAATTATTTATATAGGCGGAAACTTTTTAATATCGTTTCAAAATCCGTCCTGAGCAGTGCGTAATCCTCGCTGCGAACCCGGCAAATTGTCGTATAAGCCAATTGATTATGAACAACGAACATTGCCACCCAGAGGGGATATTGGTATTGTAATTTTTCATCGAATTCAATTACATAGTAGGCACCTTTTAACCTTCCTGAGCCGGACAATGTGACGTCCTTGACCACGTGGATTGTATCTGTCGCTGGTGTAGCTGAAATGATCTCTCGCAAGTTCTGTTCCGCCAGGCTGTTCGGCGTACGAGGTGCTACAAGATCAATAATTCCCACCTGGACAATCGCCAGTGTATCCGTCATGTCCCGACGATACATTTCAAGCATAACATCGATATTTTCCAGAATAGAAATGGATATATCCTGTTTTCGCAGGGAATCGACTTTTTCAGGATAGACCATCTCCCAGTCGGTGTTGGGCATCGAAACTCCAAAATTATACACCCTGTTGTAATATTTTTGATCAATAATTTTAACCGGGTCTTCAAATTCTGGAATTGGTGGAACAAATATGCTTGATTTATCACGTTTCATATATATCATGATCGCGAGGATTACGACGAGAAGTGCTGCAAGAAACAGGATATGAGTAAAATTTCCTTTAAACGATGTTTTTTTCATAACACTTCCCTTGTTTTTTCTCTGTTGAGATCGAATTAACGTAATCACTTAATTTAACAAAAATATTTTTAAAGTCAATCAAAAAATCATAAGATTTGCTTGATTTTTAAACCAGAGTTTATTATTTTTGAAAAGCATGAACACAACAATAAAATATCATCACCTTCTAATCGCCTTCGTCGCCATGGGTTTTTCATCCATGATCAGCCAGGTGTTGCTTTTGCGAGAATTAGTGCTATTTTTCACCGGTAATGAATTAACACTTGGAATCATTTTAGCATTATGGCTATTCTGGTCTGCTTTGGGCAGCGGTCTGATGGGACGACTGATAAAATTTTCTCGTCACCCGGAAAACCTGCTGATCACCGCTCAATTTTCCCTTGTCATCTTGCTTCCTTTAACAGTTGTATTCATTCGATCGAGTAAATCCATTCTTTCTATCCCAATTGGCGAAATTACCAGCCCCATGTTCATTCTGCTGGTACCATTGTTAGCCCTTGCCCCGGTATGTATCATCGTTGGTTTCCTTTTCACCCTGGGGTGTAAGCTGCTCTCTCAAGTTCGTTATGAACAAAAATCATCAATACCGGGTCGTGTTTTTTTATTTGAGTCGATTGGCTCAGGAATCGCTGGATTCATCGCCAGTATTTTTTTGTTCCGATTTCTTGATAATTTTCAAATTGTTACTATCATTTGTGCGGTTAATTTGGCAGTCGCTATTTTCTTCTGGATCATTATTAAACAAAAGTTATTACATCTATTTATTCCATTCGCTGTTATCTCAATTGCATTTATAATTGTCATTGTTCCAAAGTTGGACGAATATTCAAATAAAAAAATGTGGGGGGCTCTCAAGTTACTCCATTCTGAAACGACCATCTATGGCAATATTGCAGTTACCGGGCTGGGAGAATCGATAAGCTTTTATGAGAATGGCGTACTCATGTTCACCCATCCTGATTTAATGTCTGCCGAGGAGTCGGTTCATTTCGCATTGCTTGAGCATCCAGACCCGCAAAAGATTCTGCTCATTGGCGGAGATGCAGCCGGAAGCTTGCCACAGGTTCTTCTGCATCCCGGCGTTATAAGCGTCGATTTTGTTTTGCTTGATCCCGCTTCGATCCAATTAGCTCGAAATTTTCTTCCCTCTGCATCGGAAATATTAGCGGACGAACGGGTAACAATCTGGCATAAAGATACCAGGTTATTTCTCAAACAGGTTAAAACAAAATACGATGTCGCAATTGTTAACTTACCTGATCCACAAACTGCATTGATCAACCGTGTTTATACGACAGAGTTTTACCAGTCTGTCAAAAAACATCTGAATGAAAATGGAATCCTGGGATTTTCAATGACATCGTCGGAAAATGTACTGAGTGATGAGCAAACAGTACTGTTGACCTGCCTGTATCGGACAATGTCGCAATCCTTCAAAGAGATTGTACTGATTCCCGGCAATGCCATTCATTTTCTCGGCTGCCTCTCTACTGGTATCTTGACAAAAGACCCTGAAGTACTTGTTCAAAGGCTTCAACAACGAAATCTGTCAACTGTTTATATGCGGGAATATTATATTCCCTTTCGAATGACAATGGATCGGATGGACTATGTGATAGAAAAAGTCACAACAAACCCGGCCAACATTATCAATCGAGATTTCCGTCCCATCGGTTACTTTTTCAGTATAATTCTGTGGCTGACTTATTTTAATTCCGATCTGCATGATTTTCTGAAATTTTTAAATCAAACCAATATTTTGATCTTAATTCTTGTTATTCTTTTAGTAATTTGTCCGTTTCTCGTTTGGACTCATTTTTCAGCAAAAAAACATCAAAGTACCAAGCCTATAATTTTATTAACTATTATGACCATCGGATTTACTGCGATTTCCTTAGAGGTATTAATTATCCTCGGTTTTCAAGCGATTTATGGCTATGCCTATTATCAACTGGCGTTGATTATGAGTGGTTTCATGATTGGATTGACTTTGGGAAGCTGGCTTTCTCTCAAGGCGAAACAGGAAAAGAAAACCAATTTTCGGAAATTTATGAATTTTCAAATTGCTTTGACATGCTACCCGATGATTATCGCAGCCGTTTTATCTGCTTTGTCCCAAAATACACTGTCAGCATTTTTTATTCAAATTATTTTTCTGCTACTCATCGTGGGAGTGGGATTGATCGGAGGATACCAGTTTCCGCTGGCAAATAATCTAATTTTTGATGCTCAGCAAAGAATCGAAAGATCAGGAGGGATGCTTTACGCATCTGATTTATTTGGTTCAGTTATTGGGGCATTGATCACCAGCACCGTATTGATCCCGATTCTGGGTTTGGTTTATACCTGTATTGTGTTTAGCATGATAAATTTTGCAATTTTGTTCATCCTGCTCTTGAATAACAAGTGGAGCTAATCACCGCTTAAAGCACTTTCGATTTCATCATAGCCAGGTTCGGGTCCTGGTTTTGTTTTTTCAAGAAATTTTCCAAATTCTGCAATAAGACGATCGGGATTTTTTCCCTTTGGCTCAACCATGGCGCCTTGACCCACCTGAATAATATAAGGATTCCCTCCTGCCAATTCAATTGCCTCAGCAACCGCTTCATAATTTTCCGGTGCATAAGCGAACATACAGCCTCCACCGCCAGAGCCATTAATCTTTGCCCCAACTGCACCTGCTTTTAAAGCAGCCTCAATCATTCGATCAATTTTTGGTGTGGAGATCCTCAGGCTATTCCGCGCTTCGGTTTGATGGGCATTGAGTAATTCTCCTAATTGTTGATGATCGATTTTCTTATGCTGCAACAAATTTCTCGCCTGTTGAGTCAGCTCACGATTAATGATATTTCCTTTTAGAAGGGTATATTGCCCTGGCGATATTGATCCTTTATAACGCTCCAATCCCTCATGAGATAATGTCTGAATTTTCAAATTATTATTTTCTTTAAACAAAATATTCATCGCTTCCAATGTTCCATTTTTCACTCTTGCCAGAATACCCCTGGTGTCCTTCGGCTGCTGAGAGTCACCCAACACAAAGTGTCCCAATTTCGCCGGTAAAGGTTCCTGCCTTCCGCCTTTGACACCGAAATCGATGTATAAAATAGAACCAAAACTTGCGGCAAAATGATCCATCATTCCCCCCGGCTCATTGAATTCCAAAACTTCTGCCTGATGCGCCAACCGTGCTATTGCTAATGGATCATCTCGACGTCTGTCAGCCGCGACGGTGAGCAAGAATTTAATCCATGCAATCACCAGGGCAGATGAGCTGGATGTTCCCGAATTAATGGGAATATTGCCGCGTACCGTGCAATTAAATCCATGCGGGAGGACTGCCTTTTGGCGTATTAATACATTCAAACCGCTTCGGAAGTAATCTCTTTCTTTGATATAGCTTACCGGCTTTTCTAAATCTATTTCCTCCTGGCTTCCAATATCCGGCAAATCCAGGTGAAACTTCCGATCGCTTCTTTTTTTTCCGGTGATCGATATGCGAAGGTCAATCGCGGCTGTAATTACAGCAAGACCCAGGTAATCCTGGTGCTCACCGAACAAACAGATTCTTCCCGGGGCAGAGACAGTTAATTGATTAATAGTCATTTTTTATTGTATCAGTAACAAATCGTGTCAGTTGTACGATTAAGAATTTCAATAACTCGCTGTTTTAATTCATAATAAACCTGGACCGGCATCAAAATTGTGTCCCGTTCGACGTCGACTTTTTTATTGCCCATACATTCATGTATCTTTTTTAATACAATCTTACCAAACAATATTTCAGCATCAGTATTCTGGAATGAACTATTTAAATGGATTTTATTCGTTCTGACCTGGTTACTATAATAAGAAAAATTATTAAAATCAATAGAAATTTTCTTTGTCGTATCTGATTTAGTAAACTCTTTCCATTTAAGATATAAATCTCCAACACGGGTATTGAAAAACACGATCAGATTTCTCCTGAATTCAGAATCCATCGAAAATTCAAAAACTGTCTCCATCATGCACCACAGGTAAAAAATTTCGGTATGGATCAATGCGACATTTTCATCTTCACCAACCGATTGATAGTAATGTTCAACATATTTCATAAATTGATTTGATTTGGATTCGCTGATCAAAATATCTAATTCGGTCGTTGTTTGTATAACCGGCTCATCTAAATGCTCCAAATTCAGGTATGAAAAATGATCTTCCCCTTCGAATTCTTGCAAAAATGACTTATCCGGTTCAGCTTCTATTAATTTATTTGGTACAGTAGAATCAGTTAATAACTTCTCTTTGATAGATTGAGGCTCTTGACCACCAGGCTCAGCTTCTAATACATCTTGAAAATCTTGTTGATCCGAATCCTTTATATTCTGTTCCGAAATATCTTCAACTCTTTCCGATTTTTCAGTAAGCGTATCATCTTGATATAACTCAATTAATCGATCCAGATCAGCGAGACTAATCAAGGCATCGTCTGCTATGGATCGTTTTGTTTTGGACTTCTCAGGTACAACACTTAATTTTGATACAGCTTTTCTAGGTTTATTCTTTGAATATAGTGATTCCTTCTCGCTTGCATGTTTTTGATCCGTCAACTCTTTCGCAGGTAAGTCTTCAGTGGGTACCTCTCTTGTTTTCTTGATTTTTACAGCAGCGCCAATTTGCTCCTCTTTTGGTAGTGGTTCACCCCTGGATTCTTTATTTTTAGGAACAGATTTGACTTGAGGTTGTAATGGTTTATCTTCGAACTTCTTTCGCTCAGGCACTGGAACATACTTTTTATTCGTTTTTAATCGCTCGCCTCTTTTAGATTTTATTTTGTCTGGTACAGTTTCGAGTTGTGGGTGCGATACCTTCTTTTCCTCACCCTTTGAATCTTTACGCCCAACTTGCGTTTCTATTTTTAAATTTTGTTTTTGCCTGGCATTATTTAAAGTATCACTTGACTTATCCACCTCATCTGTACGACTCAATTGATCATATTTGGGTAAAACTTCATGTTTTAGTTCTATTATTTCTGGAATAGGCTCGGTTGGAAGCTGCAGCGTTTTCCTGGCTGAATCCTTTGGATCCGACACCGGAACACGTTTTTCTTTCTTTTTTAGTAAGTCATCCCGTTTGGATTTAATTCTTTCGGGCACAGGCCTGGGCCGAGATTGTAATACTTTATCCTCCCGCTTCTTAAAATTTTTAACTACAGCAGGCCTTTCTTTATTTAAGTCTTTCTTTTGTACTACTGTACTGAAAGTATCACTTGACTTCTCACGTTCTACAGGACGAATCGGCCTGCTAAGTTCTGGTGCGGTTTTTTTCTGAACTTCTTTAACGCCGGATTCCATATCCGACATGATTTCTGAAATTTGCTGGTCTAATTCCCTGGTTGTTGTCGAAGGAACTTGTTTCTTTTTTCTTAATTTATGTTCAGATGAAATACTCGGTTGAATATCAAAATCCTTTGTGGTCCTGGCGGGACGACTTAACAGACCCTGCTTTGAAACTGACTTTACCCCAGATTTAGCTACATCAGTATCCAATACATTCATGACCTGTGAAATTTCTTTTTCAAGATCATTAGAATCCAGGTCTGATACAATAATATCTTCTTCATTACTCTGAAAATTTGAATCATTTTGGTAAATATTAGAGGAATTAGCTGATATACTTGAACGACTTGATATCTTCTCTTGCCCGATTAATTTTCGTTCAGGCTTTGTCGCCGTGGTATCAAATTCGTTAATGATTTGAAAAAGGCTGTCCTCTAAAATGTCTGAATTCGGATCCGAAATTTCTTTATCATTCTCCAGATTCTTTCTAATTTGATTTTCTCGTTCTAATTCAATTAATTCCTGGGATAATTTTTTTTGATTAACATAGCCCTGATAACAAGCAAATAATGCCGCCATTGTTCCAATAACAGTTAAGCAGATCAGTTCAAAGGGATTCAACTGTATCAAATCGACTAAGACGGCTTTCTTAATAAAAATGAAATAGGACAAGAGTCCATAACTTAAAGCCATTAGTATTGAAACAAACACCTTTAGTTTTGGGACCAAAAACGCTGCCCCGGCGACAAGAATATACCCGGTTAAACCTGAACCTGGCAAAATTAAGAATAATTGAAAAAGGAAAAAGTTATCGAAAAGCAGGGTGACGAGCTTTGCCAATACAAAGACGAGTATAGAAGCAATGATGGATAGCGGTAGGAATAAAAACCATCGTAACCAATTTGGAAATCTGTTCATATCTAAGATTATTAATTATACTCAATTTTGGTGCTCGTTTAAATCTTGTTTATTATGAAAATAAAAAAACTTTATCTAATTAGCAAGGAAAAATTAAGAGGTTACAAAAATAAAACAGCATTTCTGATAGAATTAAAATGATTTGAAGCCGGGATATTTTACACGAATTTTATACAGAGAATTCGTCTCAACTTCGGTGAGATAGACTGTTTTTAAATCGGCGTCGCCAAACTCCAAATTGGTTGGTTTTAATCCCGGGGCTTCAATTCGTTTCAATATTGTTCCGCTGGGGGAGATAATGAAAACAGTACCACTTCCAAAATGCGCCACATACATATTACCTTTCACATCAAAATCGATCCCATCGGGATCGCCACCGGGTAAGACAATAAATATCTCTTTATTTTTCAAAGCACCACTTTCCGTTCTCTCAAATCGGCTGATCTGATTTTTCGCTGATTCACAAACATACACTTTACCATCAATCGGAGAAATTCCCACACCGTTGGGAAAGGCTAAACTATCAGCAGCTAAGGACAAATCATTCGATACCATATTGAAATAAAATAACCTGCCATCATTCTTTTCTTTGCCATAACTTTTAGGATCAGTAAAATAGAGGTTACCGTTTTGATCCAATACCAGGTCATTGGGACGATGAAATGGCTCACTTTGATAACCTGAAATGAGGACGCTTGCTTTTCCCGACGGACTAATCTTCAATATTAAGCCTGACTCAAAGTCACACGCAAAAATACTTCCATCCTTCTCAACACATAATCCATTGGTTTTTTGAAAAGTCGTATCACACGCCACAGCCAGAGTATCTACCTGACCGTTTCTTATTTTTGCAAGCCAGTCTCCATAGCAATTAGAAACATAGAGCGTTTCTTTCATATCCCATGCCGGTCCCTCTGGAAAATTGAAACTTGACCCAACGAGTTTCCATCCATCATCACTCACAAGTTCCTGATGACAAAAATAGTTGAAAAATATCATCCCCGAAAACAAAAAACAAATCCCTACTGTCTTCAAAATATTCATAATCGTTCTACCTTATATTTGATATTTAACACACTAATTTCACCTGATTACCTAACCTGGACAAACTAGACCCAAAAAGCAAAATTGAACCGCTAATTATGCGAATTATGCTAATTTTTTAATTAGCATAATTAGCGAAATTCGCGGTCAAAAAATCTTTGCTCATTGTACAAGCAGTTCACTGTTTAGGTGCTAATAACTCAATT
>CBFDBN010000061.1:0-13528 GCA_965603055.1 uncultured bacterium
ACCAGCCCCAGAAGATGTTTTTAAAAACACATACCATTGGAATTTTCTTGATTTAGAAGAAGATCACACTGAAAAGGAGTTAGAACAAGCCCTGTTAGACAGCATTGAAAAAGTGTTATTAGAATTTGGCAATGGCTTTGCTTTTATGGCACGTCAGCAAAAGGTGCTGATCAACAACAAGTGGGAAAAGATCGATTTGCTTTTTTACCATGCTTTGCTAAAGTGTTATGTCATTGTTGATCTAAAAGCCCGAGATCTGGAGCGAGGAGACATTGAACAAGTCACCAGGTACCTGACTTACTTTAGAGATCACAAAATCCCTGGCGACCGAGATCCGATTGCGCTCATAGTCTGTAAAAGTCATAATGAGATTGATGTTTATTATAGCGCTGGTAAAGATAGAGATGATATTTTTGTGGCAGAATATAAAACCAAACTGCCAAGTGAGGAAGAGATTAAGAAGAAGCTGAAAAAATTGAAGTAAAAAAGAGGAGAAAATACATGGAGAATTCCAATAAATATAGAGTAACACAAGTAACAGATTCAGGTGAACGAAAAGTTTCACGAATGAGTGAGTCAGAATTGCAAAAATTAAGGGCAAAAAGATTGCAAAAAATAAGGAAAGATGAATTGGGTTTGACTCAGAAATTATTAGCCGATGCTGTCGGCGTTAAGTTGCGTACATTACAGGATTGAGAAATAGGTCGCTCTCCGATGCCAAAAGCAGTAGAGATACTTATCAATTTAATGAGAGAAATGCCAAATATTAAAGAAAAGCTTTTATCTGCATCAAAGTAAGAATTTAAAATATAGTGTATAATTTGTAATCAATTCAATAAAATCTCATATTAATATTATTTTTGATTTTTAAATAGCTTAAAAGGTGCCAATGAAATACGAAGTTGAATTTGTAGAATTGGAGAACAATAAAAAGCCATTTGAGGAGTTTGTTCTTAGTTTATCTACTGATGAGAGAGCAAAAGTATTCGAAACAATCAATTATTTCCTGGAACTTAAAAATAATAATTTACCCATAAAAGAAAGTCTGTCAAAACATTTAGAAGATGGTATTTTTGAAATAAGGACTTCTCTATTTAAAAAAATTGCAAGAACTTTGTATTTTTATCAAAGAGGAGCAAAAATAATTATTACTCATGGTTTTATTAAAAAGACTCAAAAGACACCAAAAAGAGAGATAACAAGAGCGAAAGAGTTAAGGGAAAAATACAACAAGAGGTTAGAAAATGACTAATTATGAAAAATTATTTCAGGAACAAATGCAGGACCCCCAATTTGCAAAGGCTTATTACGATGCAAGATTGGATAGAATTTTAAAGGAATTGCTTGAAAATTTAAAGGAAAAAATATCCAAGAACGAACCAAAAGAAGTACTGTTAAAAACGATTGATTCAATAGAACAACAGTTTGTTTGAAATTCTCAGAATCAATTTAAATAAAATATCATGACAAACACCAATAAAAAAATTGATCCGCTACCTGATGAATTTTCTTCCGAAGAAGAGGCTGGCGAATTCTGGGATACGCATAGTATAACAGATTACGAGGAATATTTGGAGCCTGTTGAATTCAAAGCAGATATCAAAAGACGTCATTTCCAGGTTGAGCTGGATGAAGAAAGTTTTTAAGCTTTACGGTCCTATGCCAGAAAAAAGCAAAAGCCAGCTAAACAACTGGTTAGCGAAATTATTAAGCAGACAATTGCTGCTCTATAAGTTTGTTAAAACAAAGAAGATTAACTTCTCGAATCCGATTTTTTTTCACCCCTTAACTCATCCAGCACTCACATTAAAATCAGCAGACAACAGGTCATACCAATGGTGAGCCCCACCACATCGATAAAAGAATATCCCTTATGATGAACAATAGTACGGATAGCGATTTTGATATAATTTTTAAGAAAGTTGCGCTTCCCCAGTTTTCGGATTGTATTGAAACGGTAAGCTTACTTTTTAAAAAACGAATTAAGCGTTGAAAAGTTACTTGACTGATTTATTGGTTATTTTGATTATGGGATTTAATAGATTAGACAAGGTGAATGAGGAAATGGTTGGCAGGGATAAGGCTGTATTTTGGGGATGAGTTTCGGCTTTAGGGGAATGTATTGGATAAACCTGGCATGATATTAGAGAGGCGAAACATTTATTGCCAGAAAGTGGGGAGAGTTTGAAGCAGGGATTTGGACTATCATCTGTGTGATTCTTTTTGTAGTCTTTCTAAAAAGAATCTTATGAATGCTACTGATTGTTTTTATTGTGGAGAAATTTGAGGAAATTCTAAAATAAAGTCAGAATAACTTTAGCAGTCAAAAATTCTATACTTAGTGAAAAGTTTGAATTTTTCCAATTTTTAATCAAGCTCCAAGTTTAATTGTTAAGCTTCAGATAGAACTGGACACTACAGAATACTATTATTTTAAATTAAATTAACATTAAAGAGCGGTTCGCCTTCCTGGAATTGAACGTAATCCAGATGACACTTATAATTTAGCAGATAAAGAAATTATAGCCATTGTTAGGTCTGAGGATGACTTTAAGGGAAAACCGAATCGTCCGAAAGGAGTTAAAGCGCCCATCAATTTATTGGGCAAGAAAATTACTTGCTGGATTTATGTGCCCACTAGTGCAGTTGGAGAAACAGATAAATCCAATGGAATTCAAATTTTTGGTAAAGATGAAAATTGGAAAAGCTTATACGGAACATGGGTAAAAATTAACACCACAATAAATTATGGTGTTTGTCGATAACAAATAACTTCTTATTCATCAACAACCGCCCCACCACAACTCGAACCAGCCCCAGCCGTACAGCCATAACAATGAAGCCCGGTAACAATCCGCCTCACCCGCAATTCCTCAAAATTAAAATTATTAATATGATCGGGAGCGCCTTGATTGCAATTCAATTCAAGCATCTGGTTGAAATCGCAATCATAGAGTGCTCCATCCCAACCGACCGAAAGCGTGTATCGGCACATCACCCCGGCTGCTGCCTTGGGATTATAGGCGGAAATCAATCGCTGCATATAGGATTCATAATTCCCGGCTTTGACCAATAAATCAAGAAAACGACCGATGGGCATATTAGCAATGGTAAATAGTTGATTGAATTTAATGCCATGGCGTTTAAACAACTCCTGTTTGAAATCTGCTTCAATCGCCGCCTGCGATGGTGGCAAAAATGCTCCGCCCGGGTTATAAACCAGGTTTAAGACCAGCCCGGTTTGATCATCGCCATATCCGGCTTCATTCAAAATCTGCATCGCTTTGATCGATTTACTGAACGCCCCTTTTCCTCGTTGGGAATCAACAAATCGTTCTGAATAATAGGGTAATGATCCGATAATTTCTAGTTTTTGATCAGCGTAAAAATCAGCCAGTCTCTGGTAACCCGATTCCAGAAGAATGGTTAAATTACAGCGCACCATGACATGTTTATTTAATTTTCGGGCTTCCCCGGCGAACCATTCAAAGTGGGGATTCATCTCTGGCGCGCCGCCGGTAATATCAACTGTCGATATATCGCTGTTCCGTAATATGTTCAAACAGTCTTCTAAAACATTTCGGCTGATCATTTCAGTTCTTGTCGGACCCGCTTCGACATGGCAATGCTTGCAGGATTGATTACACAACCTGCCAAAATTGATCTGTAACACTTCGATTCCTGTGGTAGTTAGTGGAAATAATTTGCTTTCTTGAAGCGAATGATCAAAATTTTTGAGATTATATTGAGACAGAATATTCTCTATTTTGGTCATGATTTATTTCCTTTTAGGCGCTTAGAGCCCAGTTGTCAACAAGTTATTGTCGATATTTGTCTTGCTTATGCTATTTTAAACATTTTAATTGTGAATTGTCAATTGACAATTATGATAGGTACTAATATTCAAGTGACTTGGCATCTGAGCCTTCATAATACCTTCGTCTATCAATCGGTACATCGGCTCGATCTGAATAGCCATAGCCTTCCCAGTAACCGATCTGGGACTTATTCATGATTTCCAGTTTATTAACCCATTTCGCCCATTTATATCCATATTTTCCAAAAGCAATCAAGCGAAGTGGGAAGCCATCGTGTTCCTTAAGCGGCAGTCCATTCACCTGGTAAGCCAGCAATGCGTTGTATTTTTCCAGGTACGAAATCGGCAAAGCAGTTTTATAACCATCAACGCTGTGAAAAAGTACATATTTTCCTTTTTGCTGGACATTTGCTTTGTCGAGCAAATCTTTCACCAGAATTCCTTTCCAGTCCCCCCAAACCTCCCAGCCTTCGACACAGTACATCAACATTGTGTCCGAAAAGAAAGGGGGTATTCGATTAATATCTTCCCAGCTTAATGAGAACGATGAATCGACCAGCCCGGTGATTTCAAGCCCGAATGTATTGAGATCGATTTTTGGCTGCCCCAAAGCGCTGCGGATAGGCCCATCCTCTGCAGCTTTCAATTTACCGCCATTAGGAGTCGCCATCGTCGTGATGTCAATTTTCCCAATATCGCCAGGACCATTGAGCGTGTTCACCGTTTTATTGTCTTTGCAGGAAATCTGGGCAAGAATTGCCAGACAAAAGATTAAATATATTAAATATCTCATAATATTCCTTCAAGTTTTTAGAAAATGGATTATTAGAATATTGGAATAATGAAACTATCTAATGATTGCCAAAATCCACAATTCCCTCATTACCCAATTGCCTTATTACCTCATCATCCCCCAATCTACTCCACCCCCAGCTTCTTCTCCACATTTCTCATCTGGACGCCATGAACCAATGATGCGCCCCCCCGAATCGCTGCAGCAACATGAATGGCCTCCATCATCTGTTCAGGATTTGATCCTTTTTCCAGACACGCTTGAGTGTAAGCATCAATACAATAGGGGCATTGAATAGCGTGAGCCACAGCAAGAGCAATAAGAGACTTTTCTCGTTCAGAAAGCGCACCTTCTTGAAAAACATTTCCATACCATTCAGAAAATTTTTTCCATAATTCAGGTGCATCTTCGCTGATATCGGCAAATTTTGCTAAATCAGCAGGATTGTAATAACTGTCCATTATTATTTCCTTTCAGTGTTTTCTTCATAGGTTATTTTTGTGGAGTGATGAATTATGGAGTATTGGATTAATGGATTCTTGAAATCCCGTTCCATAACTCCACGACTCCGTCACACCATCACAAAACTCCTTCATAATCAAAAAAAATATCACTTAAACCGATACCACCTCGCCAACTTATACGGCGATGTTCCCAACGCCCAGGCGCTCTGGAACGTCCAGCTTCTGATTGAGTTCAAAAGGTAACCATCTTCAATCCAGCGTCTGGCTGAGGTGTTCATTCGCTGGGGTAGAATGACAATTTTGCCACGCTTTTTGAGACGTTTGCTGAAATCCATGTCTTCCATGAGTGGAATTTCTTTATAGCCACCCATTTTCTCAAAGATCTCTCGGCGAACGAAAATTCCCATATCGCCGAAAAGCAGCTTGAGCAACCGGTTTTTATAGTTGGATAGATTCTCGGCTAACCGAAATTTAAATCCCGGTTGATTTAAACGATATTCGAACGCTCCCCCAATGATATTCTCGTTTGCCAATGCCTGCGGCATCGCATCAATTGAAGCAGGATGGGGCCGACAATCAGCATGGATAAACCAAAGAATATCGCCGGTTGCTGCTTTTGCCCCCTCGTTCATCTGAACGCCTCTGCCGCGGGCGGAATGAATGACTTTACTCAAGTTCCGTGCTTTTTCAACAGTCCTATCCACGCTTCCAGCATCAGCAATAATCAACTCAAGCGCGCTATCCAATCGATGCAGGTAGCTTATTAAAGTCTCAATATTTTCTTGTTCATTCAGTGTCGGAATAATAACCGAAATCGAAAGCCGCTTCATAAATTCAATATCTTTCTTTAATTTTTTTCTTCAAAACATCATAATCACCCGGATCGATTCGAAGTACTTTATCGTCAACCAGCCATGCTGGTAGTAAATTGATTCCCAAATTCCTTAGCCGATGCTGATTTGCACTATATGATGTTATGGCTATTTCTTCAATAGCAAGCTCTTGAGCCAATTTATTTCGTAACTCGACATAAGTTTTGCTTGATATACAATTTTCATCAATGATAAGTTCAATTTTCATGTTTGTACTTCCTTAAAAAACTGATGATAAACCTGATCTCAAATCCAATTCCCCAATTTCTTAACCTGTACGAGATAGAACCAAAAAAGAAAATTCAGGTCACAAAATTAGAACTCACAAAATTGACAATTAAGACTTTTTTGTGTCTGTTTTATTTTTGTGTCCCTAAAAGCCAGTGCAGAACGTTAAAAAGGTTAATATCTTTTTCATGTCAATTATCATCCAAAAAGACCCGGGCAAATAAACAGTTTTTATTTTTAGAAATTAACAATATTTGATGAAAAATTCTGTGAACTGGTTTACATTTTTGAAGGTTTTTAAGTGGATGATACTGAGCAGGAATTTTGTGGCGTGATTTTTTTAAGCATTATTTATTGGTTAAGTAACTCCGTTTCAACTCTGCTGCCTCTGTTTCTCTGTGTAAAATAATGACGTTTTGGTTGACGTCTATTGCCTATGTCGGACTTCCAGTTTGTGAGCAAACAGGATGTTTGCGTTACGGTTTGTGAGCAAACAGGATTGTTTGCTTTACCAGTAGATTATTTAGCGATCTGTTCTAATGCTTTTCGGTTAATAATATAAATATATTTAGATTCAATATTAATTATTTCCTCTTTTTTAAATGAATTCAGCACAGAACTGGTCATTTCCCGGGTGGCACCGATGAGATTGGCTAATTCCTGCTGGGATAGTTTGATATTGATCCGTAAGCCATGTTTTGTCTCCCGAGGATGTCGATCGACCAGCCGGAGCAGCAATCTCGCCAGCCGAGAAGGGACATCTCGAAACAGCAGCTCCTCAATTCGATTTTCGATCTGGCGAAGACGGAGTCCCATTAGCTTGCTTAATTTAAAAGATAGCTCTGGCTTATGGGAGGCATATCTTTCAAAATCTCGGCGTTTCATTAAGCAGATGATACTATCTTCCAATGCCGTGGCTGATGTCTCACGCGGCGATTCATCAAACAAGCCCAGTTCTCCGAAAATTTCACCCGGTTCAAGCAAGGTTAAAGTAAACTCTTTGCCCGATTCGTCAACCCGGGTGATTTTTACCCGACCTACTTTCAGAAAGTACAGATTCTCACTGGGATCACCCGCCATGAAAATCGGCTGCTTTTTCTTTACCTGGTTATCGACAACCATTTCACTGAGTGATTCCATTTCTTCCTGTGTCATGGTTTCAAGAAAGTTAAATTGCTTCAAATACCAGAGTTTATCTCGTTCCATGGGAATGCCCTTTTTTATGAAGACATCATTTTAATAGTCAATAGTAAACATTAAATTAAAGAGGAGCGATAGAGTGTTGCAGTATTATACTTTCAAACCATTACTCCATCACTCCACCAATCCATTCCGCTCAATTCGCTGGTGCCCAGAAACATCGTTTGGGAGAAATTATTTTACCTGATATTTTTAATGAGTTGATAATTTTTGATACCTCATTTTTATCAATTCCTGTTAATTCGGCAATGTTTCCAGGACGAAGTGGTTTCCCGGCGTTTTCCATCGCAGTAAGAACCGTATGTTCTTTGTCAGCCATATTTACTCCCAAATTAACAATGTAAAGTTAAATTTACGAAATGAAACCATTCAAAGATAAAAAAAAAGTTTCAGGATCAACTAAATTTTAAAAATATTTTAAATCCAGCGAGCTTACAAACCTTTCACCCAAATTTCACCACTCCTTTTCACTCTTCCCTTCTCACTATTGACCTTCTACCGCAACTTTCACCTTTACCTGGTATTCAATATCACCGTCCTTTACGGCGCCACGCTGTTCCACAATCTCAAACCAGTAGACTTTATGTCCGCCATCCATTAGTTTTTTTACAGCGCTATTTACTGCTTCAGAATAACCAGCATTCGATATTCCAACAACTTCCATCATAAGAATCATAATATTGCTCCCTAATTTTAGAATTATTAATTTTGTTCTTTATATTTTAATTCGTTTTCAATTGCTTGAATGACATTTTGACTTTCCGGTTTTGCCCGAGAACCGAATCGGGCAACGATATTGCCCTCTCGATCAAACAAAAATTTATTGAAATTCCAGCTAATTTTCCCAGAGAATTCTGGATTTGTTTTCTTCTCAGTCAGGTATTTATATAACGGCGCAATACCCTTTCCTTTCACTGATATTTTTGAGAACATGGGGAACTTGACGCTGTAATTTATAGTACAGAATTGTCTAATTTCTTCATTAGTGCCTGGCTCCTGGCTCAAAAAATTGTTAGCTGGAAATCCAAGAATAACAAATCCGCTGTCTTTATATTGAGAATAAATTTTTTGTAAGCCTTCATACTGTGGGGTGAAGCCACATTTGCTGGCAACATTGACAATCATAATGACGTTGCCTTTAAACTGCTCCAATTTAACGTCATTGCCATCGATGTCTTTGACTGTAAAGTCGAAAATTGATATCATCTTTAAATCCTTTTGATTTTCTTTTGAAAACGACGTTTCAGCAATAACTGCGAAAATGACCAGCATAACAATCACAACAATTAGATGTTTTTTCATAAACATTTCCTCCTTGCCGGAATATTTTTATCAAATTTTACTGTTTAGATGTATAAAAGCGGAATTTGATTCACGGATCTGGATGTTATAAGAAAAAATTACAGCATAACTAAACAGTCATTTCCTTACCCAGGGAATAAAAATATTTTGACCGCGAATTCCGCTAATTCTCCATAAGCGGATCCATTATTGATAAGATCTGATGAAGGAAGATTACTCAAATTATGCGAATTATTAATTAGTGTCTGTCCGGAAACGTAACATAAGCTTCCAGCTTGTGAGATAAACCAGTTTAACTTCAATATTTTGGTAGCAAGCAGGCTGCTTGCGTTACGGATAACAGCCTTTTTCAGACAGACACTAATTAGCGAAATTCTTTTAATTCGCGAAATTAGCGGTCTGGAGTCTTTTAAGTTCTGGCTTGTCCCGGTTGGGATAGCATGATTTAGCAGATTTATTGAAAACTGACAACCCAGCGGAATTTCCACTGGGGCTCGGAATGTGAGAATTGATCTAATTCTGGATGGCTTAGCCAGAGCGGAAAATCAAGTCGGAGAGTTCTTTGCTTTCCAAGGATCATCTTGTGAAAGCGTAGTCCAAATCCGGCATCGAACAGATATTTTGTATTGATGTCTTCATTCCATACTCGACCGGCATCGAAAAATAGTGTAAAACCAATTCCAGAAATAAATTCTCGAAATTTTTTCGGCAGAATATTGTGAAATTTTCGATGAATAAAATCAATGTTGGCGCTGATCAATTTGTTGGCTGTCAAAGGAGAATCCCCCTGAATCAATTTATTTAGATATCCTCTTAAATTACCGTCCCCGGGATAATGGTAGCTCATCCATGCTGGTAAAGAGCCAATCGAGCGAAGATAAAAATATTTGAGCTGCTGGCTGGGACTGCCTTCAGCTATCCAGAACATTTCTTGAATTGGCAACTGATCTTTTTCTTGATTAAAATATCCAATAAAATTTCTGATATTTACCCTCCAGTTTCGCCTGACACTGTCAAATGTGAATTGATTAGTCAAAGAGAGTTTTATGAAATCGAAATCACTACCCCATGCCTTATTTGAGAATTGGCTTTTAAATTCAAATTTGCCCCGGGGAAGCCAATCGAAACAGTCTGTTTGAAATGAAAGGTGAAATTTATTGACATTCCCTTTATCCCACGTCTGAAATTCGGTTGTATTACCGCCAGAATTTATTCTTCGAGAGGTATATCGATCGTCATAAACATGCTGATGAAGAAATCCGATTCCAAATTGATGTGCTTGATTACTGGCAAACTTTTTGTATGAGATATAATTAAGGCTTAAATTAACCTCAGCTCGCCCTTCCATTCTCAATACATTTAGATGTCTCCACAAATTTTTATCCACAGTTTCCCATGGCATGGAATATCCGAAATCGAAGTCAATTTGGTTGGATTTGAATCCATACCACAAGTTACTTCTAATAATGTAATATCGATTTAAATAACCTCCATGAAATTTAATTCCGGTTTTTAAGCCATCCCGGTCATTATACCATGCCTGGGGCCACCAGAATAGGGAGTAAGCATCTCTCGGCAAGTAGTACATGCTGACAAAATCAGGATAATAGAATTTTCGAACTCGTGGTATTCCGTTATTCAATCTATTCTGGTCTAAAATAATGTCATCAGGATCGATCTGGAAATTTTTCACTTTTGACCGGGTTAAGAACGAAATCGTCGTTTCTTGTTCAATCCCTTGCCATCGTTTTCGAATGGTGTCACCCGATTGGGTCACAATTTCAGTTTCAACTGGCATTATGCCATCACCTAACCGCTTGATCGTTATATCGGTTTTCCAATCGCCATTTTCCTGTTTTTGTGTGATGAAATCGGTACCGGCGTAATCAATTCGAGTAATTTTCTTTATCCATTGGTCGAAAAACCAATCCAGGTCTGTTCCACTTACCTGCTCACAAACCATTTTGAATTTTTCACCGTCGACATGTTTGAATTTCCAGTTTTCATAATATGTTTGCAATATCTTACGAAAAGTTGCCCGATCCACGAGGTAATCCAGCATCGCAAAAAATTTTGTGGGTTTTAGATAGACATTGTAAGAGTATATGTAAGGATTTTTCAATTCGTGACATTTAGTCGCTATTGTTTTTTCAAATCCGCTATAAAAATAATAATAGAGAGAGTTGAGTTTTATATCGTTTATTTCATACAGCCCGAACTGTTTTTTAATAAATTTGTTCTTAATCCGAATCGAAGGCGTTGTTTTGGTATTCTGATTGGGTTCATTTTCTGCGACTAAAAATTCACTGGTATAAGTAACCAGACCTTCATCAAGCCAGCCTTCATCATGTTCATTGTTGGCAACCGCACCGTAAAAATAATTATGTGCAATTTCATGTACGATCAATGTTAAATCGGTGTATCCTAAAATTGTTACCATCGGGTATTCCATTCCACCAGGGAGCACTCCCTCACAAATTGTGAGTTGTGGATATGGATAGTCGCCGATCAAATCACTCAGCCAGGTTAATGCGCATTTGGCATGTTTTAAAGTGATATTGTGCCATTGCTTTTTGGATGACTTTCGAAATAAAATATGAATGGGTGTATCCTGCCAGATGGATGCCTGGTATAAATATTCGGGGCTGGCAGTCCAGACAAAGTCATGAACATTTTCAGCATGAAATGTAACAATACGTCTTGAAGAAGGTGAATTTTCATTGTGATTTGAGATATGAGCGGTCAAATTTGATAGTTGTACAAAATTGCCATTTGAATCGATCTCAACTGATTTCCAGCCAGGATCACCAGAAACCACTTCTCCAGTAGCTGCAACAATAAATGAATCTGGAACATTTAAAGTCACATCAAACGTTCCAAATTCACCATAAAATTCGCCCAACCAATGGTATTGAATCGGGTTCCACCCATTTTTATCATAAACGCAGATTTTTGGGTACCATTGACTTACTTCATAAAGATTTTTATCATACCCCCCTTTGCCACCCGCAGGATTAAATTTTCTGACCTTTGTAACAAATTTCATTGAGATCGATAACTGCTCACCGGGAAATAAATGATGGGAAAGTTCAATTTTTAAAATCGTATCATCGATATAAGTAGCAACATCTATTGTTTGATTAGAATGTGTTTTGGTGACAGAAAGCGAATCAATTTTTATCCATCCGATATGATCAGGCGTTCTGATGATATAGTTATCAGACGCTCTTGCTTCTGTTGCCATGGTAGAATTTTGCTGGAAAGCATTGGGATATAAATGAAGATATAATTCAGTAAGCGTATCCGGGGAATTATTTTGATAAATTAAAGTTTCAAATCCTTTGATTAAATGATTATCGGGATCTAAATTTGCATTGATCTGGTAGTGGACAAATTGCTGCCAGTATTCTTCTCCTGGACAGGTATTGTAGAAGAATACTGAAAAGATTAGTAAGATAAAAAATATTTTGTGCCGAGGTTTTATCACAACAACAATCCTTCTCTTTTTTGTGTTTGTAAAAAACCTTATTTAAATCAGCACAACAACACAATGCGTATTTGCCTGTCCCCAACTTCCACCGAAGTCATGCCGGCAACAAATCTTTTCAAAGGGTTGAATCCTTTGAAAAGAAGCGATCGAGTGTTTCTTAGAAGGGATCGGGCTGGAAAAAATCGTACTGGTTAATTGGCTCAACAGTTGTATTTCGCTAGAATTATCCCTAATTGAAATGGTTCATTGCTTCTCTTAATTTCGAAGGCTCGATGGGAACAACACCAACTTGGCCGCAAACGACACCGGCAGCGTAATTCGCAAGTGTAACGGCTTCTTTCAAATCAGCCCCGGCTGAAAGCGCTAAAGTGAGCGTGCTGATAACCGTGTCGCCGGCGCCTGAAACATCATGAACCTTACGAGCCCTTGTTGGCATTCTGCTGAATTCACCGTTAGAATTCAACAGGCACATCCCTTGCTCTCCAAGCGTGATCAACACAGCACCACAGTTTAATCGTTCGCGAATCGTTCGACAGGCTTGCTCCAATGTTTTAAAAGAGCTGATTTTCAGTCCTAACGCCGACTCTGTTTCCTTCCGATTGGGTTTGAATAGCGTGACTGATTTGTATTGAAAAAAATTGTCAAATTTAGGGTCGATGGTGATGATTTTCTGATTTTGCTGCGCTAAATCTGTTACCTCACTAATCAACTCCTTGATTAATAAACCTTTATTATAATCCTCAATGATTATCGCATCGACCTGGCTAATATTGGCTTTGATCGCATCGATTACTTTTTGTAATACATTAGCTTTTATGCCTTCTCGTAACTCCTGGTCGGCACGGACAATATGCTGGTCGTTGGCGATTATTCGGGTTTTCATAATGGTCGGACGAGAGTTATCGATGACGATATGATCAACCGGGAAATCCATGGATTTCATTAACTCAACCAATTGTTGCCCGGTATAGTCATTTCCTATTATCCCAATTGGAATTGGAGTCGCTCCTAAAGAGTATAGGTTATGAGCCACATTGGCTGCGCCGCCCAGCCGGACCGTTTCATTAGTTACTTCAACAACCGGTACTGGGGCTTCTGGTGAAATCCGATCCACGGTCCCCCATACATAACGATCTAACATCAAATCACCAAGAACGATAATGCTTTTGTTGCTAAATTGTTCAAAGAACCTATTTAATCTTTGTTCGGTAATTTTTGTCATTTGTTTCACACTATAATATAAACATTTAAAAATAAAAGTCAACAACTTTTTACGATTTTTATAATTTTATTTTACAGCACTTTTAGTCATTATTTTTTTAGTAGTTACTTTTAATACTCTAAATCAGGCTGATCGCTAAG
>CBFDBN010000062.1:0-13438 GCA_965603055.1 uncultured bacterium
TTGAAAATAAATTGAATTTTTTTGTTGACAATTCAATAATTTTGTTATATCTTTAAATCATTGTATTCGTGACTCGAGAGCAACAATAAACTGGAGTTGAAAGATATGCAAACATCCATGATAAAATTTGAGATAGAAGTTGAGGAACGCTGGGCAAAATTGTACCAGCGAGTTGCCTCTGATAGACAAAATCGACTGCTTGACGAACTCAAGAAATGGCTTGAAAAATATCTTCAATCTATTGCTGATGATATTTACAAGGATGATCCCTGGCTTGAGCCTGTCGAAGATTATGCTGTCGATACTGGTATTGAAGATTTTTCCTTAAATCATGATCATTATTTATATGGGGTGCCCAAAAAATCATGAAACCTGTATTTGTCGATACATCAGCTTTAATTGCGATGGGTAATAAGCGGGATCAATTTCATCGACAAGCCATCGAATTGCGAAATCAATTTATCAAATCGAAAAGGGCTCACATTACAACTTCAGCAGTATTGATGGAATTAGGCAATGCATTTAGCCCAATTCAACTTAGATCAACGGCGATACGTCTAATTGAGACAATCAAAATATAAAGGTTCTGGCAAGTCGTTCCAGTAAATAATGACCTGTTTGACCGAGGTTTTTCAAAATTCAAACAAATGGCAGATAAAGAATGGAGTTTAGTCGATTGCATTAGCATAATCATAGCGGAAGAATTTCGCATCACTGAAATTTTTACAAACGATCATCATTTTGAGCAGGCAGGTTTTAAAATATTGATGAAATGATGGCGAAGCCGAATCTTCGATAGTGCTAAATTGCAGCTTTGCAATAGGTTGTTCATATCTCGATATTCTTGTCTCCAATCTCAAACCCAAAACCACTCTCAGAAGCGGGCAACTTGTAACCATGTTTTTCCATCTCCCACAAAACATTCCCTTGCAATATAAAATTTTTCTGCTATATCCATACATTTTAAAATCTTCACTTCCAAAATGTTGGGAATAATGTTTTTAAGTAATGTTCGTTGTTAGTTGCCAGTAGTCAGTTGTGTCTGATTTTATAAATAGTTACGCTATATTTGAACCAACACTCCAGCAAGCTGCAAATTTCAAAAAACAAATAATAAATATTAAATAAATCTCAAATTTCAATTATAAAATTACAAACAAAAAGTGTCGTGCAAAAAATCAAAGATCGACTTGGTAATAGAATAATTTGGAATGGTAGAAAAAAGCAAAATCGACATTTAAATATTTCAGTAGTTACCTGATATTGCTATCAACGATATTTTATGGATTCCGAAATTGTGGGATTGTCCGCATTGAAAATGAATTGAATTTTTTTATTGACAATTCGAGTAAAATATTTTATATTAAAGGCGATTATTATTCCATTATTATGTACTTGAAGCTGCATCTAAACAAAATTGATATTCGTTGTCGAATCTTTATCTTAAAATTAAGGAAATTATCATGGAAACTTTAGCATTTGAAAGCAAACTGTTGCCAGATGGGCATTTGTATTGTCCAAAAGAGGTTGCCAGTAAAAAAAATGTTAAGTTTAGAGTTATTGTCACTTTTGAAGATGAGAACGTTGAAGCATCGAAACAGGACATTGAATTATCTGCTATCAATGATGTTTCAGAAGACTTTCTATCTGAAGAAGAATTAAACTATTATCTCAATCTGGAAGAAGTATGAAAAGATATCAACGTGGTCAGATATGGTTGGTCAATTTTGATCCAAGTTTTGGTCATGAATATAAGAAAGTTCGACCTGCGATCATTATCCAGCAGGAAAAATATATCGCTTCTAGTAACCTGCTGACTGTTATTCCAATATCGTCCAAAACAGCGAAGCCTACTGAATTGGATATTCTTTTAATCAAGGATAATCAGAATCGACTGATGAAAGATTCTTTAATCAAAACAAAACAAATAAGCTCATTTGATAAAAGAAGATTTATTAAACTCATCGGTACGGTTGATGAACATAAGATGGAAAAACTGGAGAAAAATATCCATCTTTTTCTCTTTGGAACAAAGCAAAAGAAATTTGAGAAAACAGATGATGGTAATAGGAAAAAGAATTGAAAGAATCCGATGAAAAAAAGTAAAGGAAATAAAATGACGGCTACAGAAATACAAAAAATGAGTTTTAAAGAACGCCTGCAAACTATGGAACTGCTATGGGATTCTTTGTTAGAAGATGAACACAGGCTTGAATCTCCAGCCTGGCATGAAGACGTTTTCCGAGAGCGAATGAAAAAAATAGATAATAATGAAGCAAAATTTATTTCACTTGACGAGTTGAAGTTCACTCAATAATCATCAGGATAAAAGATATTATGCAAATAAAACTCTCAGGCAAAGCAGCAGATGTTGTAAAGGCACAGGTAGCATCTGGAATCTATTCAGATGCGGTTGCCTTTATTTCTGACATCGTTCTTAAGTACGAAGCTTATTATAAAAAGAAGCTTGAAGCACTCAATCGAGAAATTGCCATCGGACTGGAGCAAGCCAATAGAGGTGAATGTTTCGAGTTTAATTTTGATGAGCTTATGCAAGAAGTTGACGAAGACTTAGACTACACAAATTAATGAAGAAGAAAGCCACGATTATCCCCATTACTCGCTCAGACTTGAAAGAAATTAGCCATTACACGGATAAAAATTGAGGGCGAAAACAGCGCTTCAAATACGTGAAACAACTTAAAGATAGATTCTCCTATCTTGCGGCAAAACCGCAGATGGGAAGAAAACGTGATGAGATCATCGGCTCTCCTTATTGTTATCACGAAGGAAGGCATGTCATCTTCTATCGCACCACTGCCGAAGGTACAGAGATTTTGAGAGTCTTGCATGACTCGATGGATTTCCCACGTCATTTTAAATAGATTATTTCAAATCTCAGAAGAAGTCAACTTGTTACCATGCTTTTACATCTCTCACAAGCTATTCCCCTGCATGACAAAAATATTCTATTATATTCTTACCTTTTAAAATTTTCACTTCCAAAATGTTGGGAATAATGTTTGTAAGTAACTAAAGATTATTCTCAAAGCTCAAGAGCAGCACAAGAAAAGATGACAAAAGAGGTAATATAGAGTTTATTTTAAATGTCAAAATCGTCCTTGCTCAAAATTAAATATTGCTGGGATGGATGAATACTTTTGATATCATTTATGCAACTATTGTTAAGTATGATACGTAGGTACGTAGAGATTTGAAAGTAATTATAGTTTAATTTGGTATGGAGGAATTATGAAATTGAAGAAACGTAGTATTATCTGGATCGTTCTGTTACTTATTGCAGTGGTTGTCATTGTTCTGATTGCTATGAAAGCTGGCGGGAAAAATAGTGATAACAAATTAACAACAGTAAAAGTTGAAAAAAGAACTATTGTTGAAAAAGCTCTGGCAATCGGAACAATCGATCCTGAGGTAGAAATCGCGGTTAAATCTAAGATTCCAGGCATCGTGAAAGCTTTATTTGTAGATGCGGGAAGCTTTGTGAACATCGGCGATCCGCTGCTCGAGATTCGACCCGATCCTACTCCTTTAGAATTGGCAGAAGCGAAACGTAATGTTGAAATGGAATTAATTGCTCTTGATAATTCACAAAATGAATATGAACGAGCACAGCAGTTGAAGGAGAAAGGATTTACCTCAGATAAGGACTTTGAAATCGCCCAAAAGCAGTTTGAGCAGGCAAAAGTTCGGCTGGAAATGGCACAGGAGAAGTATGCGCTATTGGAAAAAGGAAAAATCAAAACTGCGAATTCAAATATCGAAACAATTATCAAAGCGCCTTCGAGCGGTTTTGTTTTAGAAAAAATGATCAATGTTGGCGATCCAATTGTACCATTAACCTCCTATCAGCCAGGAACTGCACTTTTTTCTGTGGCAGATATGAAAAAGCTAATTTTTAAAGGAACCGTCGATGAAATAGATGTTGGCAAATTGAAAGAAGGGATGGAAGCTGAGATCACCATCGGCGCATTGCCCGGAAAACCGACGAATGGGCTATTAGATAAAATTTCTCTGAAAGCGAAAAAAGAAGACAATACCACTGTTTTCCCGGTTGAAATAATCGTGAAACCAACTGAAGGACAGGTATTACGAGCGGGCTATTCTGCTAATGCCAATATTATTATCCAGAAAAAGGATAGTGTTCTGGCAATTCCTGAACGAGTCGTAACTTTTCGGAATGATTCCGCTTTTGTCCACATTCCCGAAGGAGCAGAAGGGAAAAAAGAAGTTTTCATTAAAACTGGCTTAAGTGATGCTATTTACATAGAAGTCATCTCAGGATTGGAAAAAGGACAGGAAGTATTGGAAAAGGAAATCAAAGAAATAACCTAATCCGATTTTAGATTTTAAATCATTAACAGAATAGGCCGTGCGCATCAGCTTAGGTGAAATATTCTTTAAAAATATAATTCACCGCAGAGGACGCTAAGATCGCAGAGGAAACGCAGAGTTTTTTTATTAATTGTTTTCTAATAAAATATCCGCTTTTTGATATTTGAACAACTATACTCAAATCAAATTTTTGACTCACTCTTTCTCTGCGACACTCTGCGATCTCAGCGGTTATTCGCTCTTAAGTTGACACGTTCTGCAGCATAGGCGGAAATGTACCTATTGAATATTTTCAGGATGTCTGTGAAATAGTTTTCTGAAGAAAAGGACAAGACCATGGGTCGATTTTTTGACATGCTTCGAGAAATAATTCATTATCTCAGGCAATATAAATCACGAACATTTATGACCATGTTTGGAATAATATGGGGAACGATTACTGTCGTTGTCCTATTGGCTTTTGGTGTCGGTGTTAAACGATCGATGAGCAAGAACATGCACGGCATGGGTGAAGGCATCGCTATTCTCTGGCCAGGAAGAACCAGTATGCCGTTCGAGGGTTATGGACGGGATCGCTGGATTCGTTTTCGAGAGGAAGATGCCGAATTAGTCCGGCAGGAGATTCATCAGATTAAATATATTAGCCCTGAATATAGCCGTCGGAGAACCCCGATCAGGGTTGGTGAAAAAGTAATTAAACCAAATATCACTGGTATCATCCCTGAATATGGTCCGATGCGGAATATTATTGAACAACCCGGTGGACGATGGCTTAATGATCTTGACCTGAAAGATCGAAGACGGGTGGTTTTTTTAGGGAATAAATTGAAGGATTTTTTATTTGGCGAAACCAATAATGCTATCGGCGAGTACGTTCATGTCGGAGATTCACCATTTTTAGTTATTGGTGTATTGAAAGAAAAAACACAGCCATCATCATATAACTCAAGGGATCAGGATCGGGCGTACATCCCTGCTTCGACTTTCGCTTCATTATTTGGACATCGCTACATTGAAAATATTGTGTTTAAGGTGAAAGATCCACGAACATCCCAGGCGGTCCAAACCCGTCTTTACGAGGTATTCAGTAAAAAATATAAATTTGATTCCAAAGACAAACACGCATTGGGCATTTGGGATACCTCTGAAATGGATAAGTTTATTTTTTATTTTGCCCTGGGAATTAATGTCTTTTTGATACTCATCGGTGCACTCACATTAACTGTGGGTGGCATTGGATTGGCAAATATTATGTATGTTGTGGTGCAAGAACGAACGCGTGAGATTGGTATCAGAAGGTCAGTTGGGGCAAAAAGAAAAAATATTATGGGGCAATTTATTTTAGAAGCATTTATTATTATCGGTTTTAGTGCAGCGATTGGTTTTCTTCTTTCCATAATTTTAATTAAGCTTGTTTCGCTGCTCCCCATTGAAGAATATGTTGGACATCCAGTGTTATCGCTTCCGGTTGCGATTATTTCGATTAGTATTTTGAGTGTGATTGGATTTTTAGCTGGCTATTTCCCATCTCGGAGAGCGGCAAGATTGAATCCGGTTGACTGTTTAAGGGCTTAATCACCAGACTATTTGATTAAATGGAGTATTGGTTTAACGGAATACTGGATTATGGTTATTTTCAATAAGCTATTACTCCAACGCCCCAACCGGTTCAAATTCCAAACATAAAAACGAGGTACATACATGCATCTATACATTCTTTTAAAGGAATTTATCGAGGACATAAAAACCCAAAAAACTCGTGCGTTTCTCACAACCATTGCCATTACCTGGGGTGTATTGACGATGATTTTGCTGATGGCATTTGGCGCTGGATTGGCATTCCGTATGCAGGAAGGTTTGCTGAACGCCGGTGATCGGATTATCTATATTTACAATGGAGAGACCAGTAAAAAATTTGAGGGATTACCGATTGGCCGAAATATTCGTCTGCTTGAAGAAGACAGCCAGGTTTTAAAAGAAAGCATTCCAATGATTGGTGGTATCAGCGCTCAAATGGGAAGATGGGGTGCTCGATTACGTTACGCCGATAAAAATGCAACGACTTATATGGAAGGCGTCTATCCTTCGTTTGAATTCCTGAGACGAATGTATCCAGCCGCTGGCGGCAGATTCCTAAATGAAATGGATTTAAAACAGAAAAGAAGATCTGTTTATTTAGGATCGGTAATAGCAAAAGAGCTAGTTGGAGATGAAGATCCTATCGGGAAGAAAATAACAATTGATGGTGTTCCTTTTACAATTGTCGGAATCATGCCCAAAAAAATGCAGACCGCCATGAACAACGGGCCCGATGATCGCCGGGCGGTGATTCCCTTCTCGACATTTCAGAGTATTTATGGTTATCGTTATCTCGGACACATCATCGCCAAGCCGATCCGAGCAGAAGATAGCAAATTAGTTGTGCAAGAAATTCGGCGGGTGCTTGGGAAGAAATATCGCTTCGATCCGAGCGATGAGAATGCATTGAGTATCTGGGACATGGCCGAATTTGTGAAAATCCAAAATCGAGTCTTTTTAGGAATTAATATCTTCCTAGCTGTTGTAGGTGCCATGACTTTGATAATTGCTGGAGTTGGTGTTGCCAATATCATGTACGTCGTTGTTAAAGAGCGAACCCGGGAAATTGGCATTAAGCGTGCAGTTGGCGCTAAAAGACGAGATATTATTTTTCAGTTCATTTTTGAATCAATGTTAATCGCCCTTGTCGGTGGAGGTCTCGGACTATTGATTGCCATTGGGGTCGTTAAATTGTTCTGGATGATTCCAGCCCAGGAAGGTGCCATGCAGTTTCTGGGTCGTCCGTTATTATCGAATGTTGTTGTGCTAATTGCTATTGGAGTATTAACATCAATTGGCTTATTGGCAGGCGTTTTTCCAGCCCGAAAAGCAGCCAATGTTGATCCGGTGGATGCGTTAAGATATGAGTAAATTGGTACTTTGGATTGAACAAATTTAAAAATTAGTAGATTAATTATGATCGCATTTCGAGATATCGGTGAGTTTATAAGAGACTTAAGAGCACAAAAACTAAGAACTTTTCTCACAATTTTTGGCATCACCTGGGGAACCGTGGCAATCATCGTCCTGCTGGCATTTGGCAATGGCTTTCAGAAGCAGACGATGAAAACCATGCGGGGATTGGGTGATAGCATCATTTTGCTATTCCCGGGGCAAACAGCCAAGCCATTTATGGGCATGGGCAAGGAACGATGGATTCGTTTTAGAGAAGAAGACGCAACCCTGCTTGAAAGCGAAATATCGTTAATAAAACAAATAAGCCCGGAGTACTCCACCTGGAACTCGCCAGTAAGATTAAAAACCAAAGTCAAAAACCCCAATATAACTGGCATCATACCCATTTATGCTGATATGAGAAATATCATTCCACGGCAGGGAAGTCGTTTTATCAGTGATCTGGATATGAAGCTCAAGCGTCGGATCATATTTTTAGGTGATGAACTGGCAACTTTTCTGTTTGGCGAAGAAGACCCGGTGGGTAAGTATGTTAGTGTTGGCAGAACCCCGTTTTTAGTGATTGGTGTGATGGTGCATAAGGAACAGGATTCATCTTATAACTCAAGAGATAAAGATCGAGCTTTCATTCCGGCTTCGACTTTTGCAGCCCTTTTTGGACATCAATATATCAATAACATTATCATAAAACCGGTTCATCCATTATTTTCACCCAAAATAATTGACCAAATTTATGAAGTGTTGGGGAAAAAATATCGATTTGATCCCACTGACCGGGAAGCATTAAGCATCTGGGATACCCAGGAATTTCAAAAAATGATCTGGTATATTTTCTTAGGAATGAATATTTTTATGGGAATCATCGGCGCTTTTACTTTGACGGTTGGTGGAATTGGGGTTGCAAATATCATGTACGTTGTCGTGCAGGAACGAACCAAGGAAATTGGAATTAAACGATCAGTTGGGGCAAAAAAAAGACATATTCTTGGGCAATTTTTCCTGGAAGCATTTTTTATTATTTTCATTGGCGCCACAATTGGTATCATAATATCATTATTATTGATTTTAATTATGAACATGCTGCCCATTGAGGAATTTGTGGGTAAACCATCGATTTCATGGTGGGTAGCGCTGGCGGCAATTGCTGTTTTAGGGGCAATTGGTTTCATTGCGGGACTTTTTCCAGCGCGAAAAGCAGCGAATTTGGATGTGATTGATTGTTTGAGATACTAAATAATTATCAATTGACAATTAAAGTGTTTTAAGAGGAATGAAAATGCCATTATGGATGCTGCTCAGCGACTTTCTCCACGATTTGAAAGCACAAAAAACAAGGGTGTTTTTAACCACTTTTGCCATTACCTGGGGCACGCTTGCCATTGTATTATTGATGGCTTTTGGCAGGGGTTTTAAGCAACGCATTGTTTCCAGCATGCTCAATGCGGGCAATCAAATCATTCGTGTCTATGGCGGGCAAACCAATATGAAATACCAGGGATTGCCCGAAGGCAGGTGGGTTCGATTTACCAAAGAAGATGCTGATGTTTTGTTGCAAAGTATTCCGCAGATTCAAGAAGTTTCTCCCAGTTACGGACGCTGGGGCGTGCGTCTAAAAAATGGAACAAAAACGGCATCGACTTATCTGGAAGCCGTATTCCCTAATTTTGAATTTATTCGTACCATGTATCCCAAAGCAGGTGGAAGATTTTTAAATGATCGGGATCTACAGGAAAAACGGCGTACCATATTTTTAGGGTCTGTTATTACTGAGGAGTTATTTGGGGATGAGGATCCCATCGGTAAAGAAGTGTTATTGGATGGCGTTCCCTTCACGCTTGTTGGCGTGATGCAGAAAAAAATGCAAATGGGGATGAGCAATGGACCCGATGATCGACGAGCCATAATTCCTTTTACCACTTTTGAATCAATGTATCCCCATCGGTATTTGAGGATGATTACCATCCGTCCCAATCGATTGACTGATACGGAACTGATTAAATCTGAGCTCCACCGAGTATTAGGACGAAAGCTTCGGTTTGATCCCTCAGATAAAGAAGCGATCGACATGTGGGATTTTATTACAAATATAAAAGAGATGGATAAAGTATTTACTGGAATTGAAATTTTCATGGGGATTGTTGGGGGTTTAACCCTGCTTGTCGCTGGAGTCGGGGTGGCAAATATTATGTACGTCGTGGTTAAGGAACGAACCCGTGAAATTGGGATAAAGAAAGCAGTCGGGGCAAAGAGTAAACACATTATTGTTCAGTTTATCTTTGAATCATTACTCATTGCTATTTTGGGCGGTACAATAGGAATATTTCTTTCCTGGGGAATTGTTAAAATTTTCTCAATGATTCCAGTGCAAAATCAAGGTATAGCTTACCTGGGTACTCCGCAAATTTCAAAGGTTGTTTTATTTACAACGACCATAATTTTGGGAACGATAGGACTCATTGCCGGTGTGTTTCCAGCCATAAAGGCGGCGAAATTGGATCCGGTGGAGAGTTTACGGTATGAGTAATATTTTAATTGACAATTAAACGTACCTGTTGTTTTAAAAAATTATAAATAAATTTTTTCCCACATAAAAAAGGGTAGTCAAGATTTCAGCTACCCTTTTTTAACTCAAGTAATAAAAACCAGGTTTCTCAAAAAAATCTGGTTTTTTATCTCATCTTAAGCTGGCACCGGAGCCGCAACAGCCTTCTTTTTTGCTGGTTTTGGCTTTTTGGGCTTCTCAGCTTCTTTCAATGCTTTCATGGTAAATTCAACTTCTTCTTTTGTCACTTTCTGCCGCATCTCTTCCACCGCTTTCATCACCTTTGCCCACTTTTGTCCTTCAGCAGCGCTAACCCATTCCAATTGCAACCGCTCAGGACGAATACCTAATTTGTCCAGCTTATCCCACAGTTTCCAGACACGTTTTTGCGTCCAGCGGTTGGCGTCAATATAATGGCAGTCGGCGAAATGGCAGCCAGAGACAAGTACGATAGGAGCACCAAGTTTAAATGCGTGTAGTACGAATTTATCTTTCACTCTACCACTGCACATTGTTCGGATAATACGGGCATTTGCAGGAAACTGCAATCGGGACAAACCAGCCAAATCTGCACCAGCATAGGAACACCAGTTACAGGCAAAAGTAACAATTTTATCCATTGGATTTTCTTCTAAAATTGCTTCAACCTGTGCGTACATCTGGCGGTCAGTGAAATGCTGCATGGTAATAGCATCAAATCTACATTCAGCGCTGCAGGTGCCACAGCCTTTACAGGAAGCTTCAATTACTCTGGCTGGTGTTTTCGCTCCTTTCTCAAAAACGATTGCATTAAACGGACAGACTTTGGCACAAACACCACAAAACGTACATTTCTCTTCGTCCACTACTGCGGTAATGGCTTCAATTTTTATTTTTCCAGCGGAAAGCAGTACTCCAGAACGAGCGGCAGCAGCGCTTGCCTGAGTTACGCTGTCTTTAATATCTTTGGGATATTCAGCGCAGCCAGCGAAAAAGATGCCACCGGTCGGTGCATCCACTGGTTTTAATTTTGGATGAGATTCCATCAAGAAGCCGTCAGAAGTACTGGATAAAGTAAATAATTTTTTCACGACGTCATTGTCATGTCGAGGAATAACGCCAACCGAAAGTACAACCATATCCAATTCATGTTCTTCTAATTGACGCGTCGTTGTATTTTCCACGGCTAATTTCAAATTATTGGTCGCCGCATCTTCTTCAATTTCACCGGGAATACCGCGAATATACATTACGCCTCTTTCTTTACTTCTCATAAAAAGGTCTTCAAAATCCTTGCCAAACGCACGGATATCCATGTAAAACACTTTTATTTCAGTATCTGGATAATGATCTTTCAACAGCAGGCTGTCTTTAACCGTATTCATACAGCAGATGTTACTGCAATATGGATTGCCCCGTTCGGGGTCCTGAGTTCTCGAGCCGACACACTGGATAAAGCCGATGGTCTTTGGTGTTTGATGATCTGTTGGGCGAATAAAATGTCCCTGGGTAGGACCTTCGGAACAGATCAGTCTTTCAAACTCCATACTTGTAATGACATTTTCATATCGGGTGTAACCGTAATCATCAAGTTTTGTGGGATCGTAAACCTCCATACCAGTAGCTATGATCACAGCACCCACTGAAACGTTAATTATTTCATCCTGCATGTCGTAATCAATACATTTTTTATCACAAGCATCATAGCATTTACCGCATGCGATGGGATTGTTTCCCAGGCAGTTATCCATATCCAAAATGTATGAGGATGGAACTGCTTGTGGAAATGGAAGATGAATGGCTTTCCTCATAGATAGCCCCATCTGAAATTCATTGGGAACGACGATGGGACAAACCTTAGAACACTCATCGCAAGCTGTACATTCGTTCTCGTCCACATATTTAGCTTTCTTGCGAATTCTCACATTAAAATTTCCAATGTAGCCAGAAACATTTTCTACTTCGCTGAAGGTTAATAATTTGATTTTTGGATGTCGACCGACATCCATCATTTTCGGACCGAGAATTCATATAGAGCAGTCCATCGTGGGATAGGTCTTATCAATCTGTGCCATGATCCCTCCAATGGACGGTTCTTTTTCAACTAAGTAGACCTGGTAACCAGTATCTGCTAAATCTAATGCGGCATTAATTCCCGCCACACCAGCACCGACAACCATCGCTTTTCTATCTACTGGCACTTCTAATTCCTGTTGCGCTACCAGATGTCTGGCTTTGGCTACAGCGGTTTTTACAATGTCTTTTGCTTTTGCAGTAGCAGCTTTTTTGTCGTACAGATGAACCCAACTACAATGCTCTCTGATGTTTGCCATTTCAAACAGGTATGGATTCAATCCCGCTTCTGCAACACAATTGCGAAATGTTGGCTCGTGCATAAGCGGTGTGCATGAGGCAACAACCACACGATTCAATTTGTGTTCGACGATGTTTTTCTTGATTTCCTCTTGACCTGGATCTGCGCAGGTGTATCTATTTACACAACTGAAAGCTACATCGGGTAATTTTGCCGCAAAATCGTTGACTTCATAACAGTCAACCGAGCCGGCAATATTTAATCCGCATTCGCAGACAAAAACACCGATCCTTAATTCGTCAGTATCAGCCATAAATTCTGCCATCTTGATTCCTTTGAGATTTTTTATATGAATTGATTTGTAATTTATTTTCTGATTTTGCTATTCTCTTATTACCTTTTCCAATTCTGCTTTAATTAACTCTGGTGAAGGAAGCGCAAGCTTAAATCGTCCAGTTAAAATCAAATTCACAATTCCTGCTGTGGCATATTTTACATAAAGCTCATTTCGATCCAGGCAGAGAAACATTCCAATTGGTGGATTATCTTCGAGTGCATTTTCATTGTCTTTCATGTAGTTTATGAAAATTAATCCGTAGTAGGTATAAATCTTCACTTTTCATCAGCTAAAGCAGATTCAGTTTCCTCTGCCAATTTTTGCTGCAACCAGAGATTCACTAACGTCTCTATTTTTACACCTCGCCTATGCGCTTGCCTCTCCACCGAGGAAAGTAAATCTAATTCAATAGGGACAGCACACGAAATATTAAATTCGATGTCAGGCCTTTTCAAATCATCATACTCTGTAAAATCATGGGTGTCCCAGAAGTCTCCCATTTTTTCAAGGGAATCTGCTTTGGAGACACTGCTTAATTTATTTTCGTCCATAAGATTTTCGCTCCTTGTTACTCATATTACGAGCACTGATAATGATTGCTGTTTTAGTTACTGGTTTGTACACAAAAAACACAGCTAAATAGCGTCCGCTAAACGTTTGCCCAAACGCCACATAGACATCTTCTCCTGCTGTATAACCTTTTTCAGCAAATCGAATCCGAGGTTGACTGAGCAAAACCTGACGGGCTTCTCGCACTGTCACCTGATGCCTGGATTCAAGCTTATGCTCAATGTTAGTGGGACAAACTACGAAGTCTATTTGCATCGCTATTTCGCTTTCTATTCCATTGAATCAGTTAAAAATATTTTTAATTTTTATACTGGTTTATATAGAAGTGACAGTCAATATATATTAATTT
>CBFDBN010000063.1:0-13308 GCA_965603055.1 uncultured bacterium
GCAAAAATATACGCCGGGTGGAACGGTTAATCCTTGATTGTCCGTTGCATTCCAATCAATCACCACCTGGCTTGCAGTTGTAAAATTAACATCAAGCTGCCTGATGTTTTGCCCCAGAATGTTATAGATTTGCAATACGACCTGCCCCGGCCTGTCCAGTTTGATTAATATCGACGTTCGATCCTGGAAGGGCTCGGGATAATTATATAACAACTGCATTTTCTGTGGAACAGCCACTGGATTTCGATTTTTAATTTTACTCGGGAAAACAATTTTAAGCGACCCATCATCTGTGATCGCCTGGGGATTGTTATTATTAAATTTAAAATCATTCAGAATGATTAAAGTTGAATCACCCGGTTCTGCAATCACTTCAAAAACCAGTTTTAAAAGGGTGTCACCGGCTGCTAATTCTGAAACGCCAAATGCGCCGATAATCATTTTTCCGGCAGAATCGGTATTCGCAATAGCAGATCCCCATGGTGCTGTTAAAGTATTTTCTACTGAAACACCTTTTGCTTTAATGATAAGCGAATCAAAGATTACATGAAACTGATACGAAATAATCTTATAGCCCGATAAATCGCTAACCAGTACCGGAACCAAAATTATTGAATCCTGTTCTGTTTTAATATCTGGAATTGTTACATTAACCTGGCTTAAACCATCGTTTCTCCCCCATGCAATTACGATCAGGCCGATCAGCAGGATCAGCAAAATCTTTGACCTTTGCATGTTGCTCCCTCATTTTAATTTAATCATTTTATTTATTTTAACTTCCTTTTCACAAATAAATTTTACATAAAAAACTCCGCTTGCCAGCTCGATTCCGCTTTCATCCCTGCCATCCCACAACAGCTCGTGAACACCGGCAGGTAGGCGTCCTAAATCAAAAGATCGTACCACTTTTCCCATTATATCGTAAATAACTAGTTGTCCATGACCTGCAATGCTATTTTGATAAATAATCGTTGTCGTTGGATTAAATGGATTCGGCTGGTTGCTTAGCTCAACCGGAATTTGATAACTTCTTTTGTCCACTATATAAATTACACTCCTGTCCGAAACCGGCGTGTAACTATTTACTTGAAAGGATGATAAATCCAACTCAGTAAAACCAGTCTTTTTCCTATTGATTGCTTTAAACTCCAATCGAATAATTACACCATCGATATTGACTGGCTTAGCCGTGTATATCGCAATTTTTAGTTGACCCGCTGGCTGATTGTTATAAAATAAGGTGAAGCCATTTGTAAATTCCGATTTTTTCACATCGATAAATTCTAACTGCTGGGGGTCATATAAAATTTGAATATCGGCAGAGATTATATCCGCTTGTTTGTGTACTCTTAGGGGAATTGAAATCCTGGAGCCGATGAGCGCTGTAATCGATCCTGGCAAAATTGAACCGACGGGAACTGATTTAGAAACAGGAGTATTTGCTCCATGCCAATTTCCATCGACATCTCCCATGACCAGTCCGGTGTAATCTTCATCTTGATATGAAACTCTTACCTCTTCATAATTCCTGCCTGGTGGATCAAATAGAAATTCTCCTACATGAGACGAATCAAGCGCCGCAAGGTCGATGGCATACCGGGCAATTTGAGCGGCATCGTACATACATACTTTTTTATCCTGATCGACATCGGCAGCAATACCGTGGTAGTATGCTAACGTATCCAAATAAATGACATGACGGGCAACTAAAGCAGCATCATAAGCAGAAACAGTAAAATCGCCGGCTTTTTTCTCAAAATCTTTTTTCGGGGTTACCATATAATTATGACCGCGCGTTAAAGTGAATGCGTATTTGCCCCCATTGTCTGAAAAAGTGCTATCGAAAGAGAATGCTTTTAACTCTAATTTTGTATTCGCTATTGGCTGCTGGTGAGAATAGTATTTTACCGAGCCATTTACCTGGTATGAAACATTATTTCCATAGAACAAAAAGAGCTTTCCGCCCCAGTGAGCGCCGGTGCTATTAAAAGGTCCGGTTGTGGCAAAATCATGGGCATTGTCGCCGTTGACATCGCCAACATCCGTCACCTGCCAGCCGGCGCAGGTAATAGAATCATCACCCCAAAAATAACCAGTGATATTTTCTAAATTAAGATCATGTTGCCAGCCAGTTTCTCTCCCTTTTATTAAATACATCTTACCGGAATGAGGAAACGGTCCGTTCAAGTATCGCGCACCGATTAAGAAATCGTCGTAACCATCACCATCATAATCCTTCAAGCCAGAGGTACAAAATCCGGTATGGGTTTCAACATCCTCGCCCCGGAACGAAGCTTCAACTGTGCCCAGTGAAATTTCACGGTTTGCCCAACTGTTTCTTCCAGTTATCAGATAAATTCTGCCTCCATCAAAAAATGATTTGATTGCAGAGATGAGAAAATCAGAATACCCATCATTATTCACATCATTGGCATGGCTGATCCATGAGCCGGCATAGTCGCCTTCAAATTCACCAATAAATTTATAATCTGCGTTGTTCAGGTCAAAATAGTGTCCCCAATCCACAGCAGGTCGGCCTAAAATTAGACACGCCATATTTGCACCGGGCACACCAATGACAAAGTCCGGGGTTCCATCCTGGTTCACATCACCCACACCGGCAACTGAATAGCCCACCAGCGCTTCATCCATCGGGTAAACGAACGAGGCTGCTGCGCTTTGCGAAACCAGGTCGGTATCCTTCCACCCGGTTGAATCTCCCAGGATTAAATAAGCTTTTCCATCCCATTTTTTATACTGGTTGCGATAAGCAGCGCTGCAAATTATATCATCAAAACCATCATGATTAATATCACCCACAAATGAATTGGCATAACCGAGCTGATCCAGGTCTGCTTCTCCACGTATTTTGACGTCGGCGGACAACGCTACCTGGCTGTCTTTGCCCCAGTCCATCTCTTTTTTGCCAAATACAATATAGACCCAGCCGGGTGTTTCAGGAAATGTATCCCAGGTTCCGGGTGCTCCGATTATCAAATCATCAAATCCATCGCCATTAAAATCACCTTTGCCGGCGACGTTATATCCAACCATGTCATAATCATTGCTTCCCCGGAAAATCGCTGTTGCTGCATCTTCGATATCGACATTGAATCCCCAGGTCTGGTTTAAACCGCCAGTGAACAAATACACACCCCCGGAATTCCATCCATGGACATAATTATGATAAGCTGCCACCATAAAATCGTCAAATCCATCACCATTTACATCGCCCGCGCCAGACATTGAATAGCCCCAACGCTCGTCAGCATTGGTACAGATAAACGTCGCATCGGGATGAAGCTCGCTTAATGCAATTGCATCCTGTCCCATAACCATTGAATTTCCAATTGGATAAAATAAACTGATGATAATTATAAAAATTTTGTTGAAAAATCTCATGATGCAGTCCCTTACTTCATATAGATAATTTTGATCTTCTCATTCCCGCCGGGATGATAGGCTTTGCCAATATACATACCTGATGTTACGTGATTACCAGCGTTGTCCTTTCCATCCCAGGTCAGTTTATATTTTCCCGGCAAGACAATCCCCTCAAACAGTGTCGTTATTTCCCTGCCCATTAAGTTATAAATTACAAATTTAACCTCTCCCTTCCGAGGTGCATCATATATTATAGTGGCAATACTGTTAAAGGGATTGGGGTAATTTTGATATAATTTAAATTCATGGGGTAGCATCGGCAGTTGCTCGTTCAACATTTGAACCCGGGGTACGTAAATCGGATGGTTATTTACCATAAATCTATCAATACTGATTTGCCCTATTTGTTTGTCGGTACTTTTAAATTTGAAAACAATATTTAACAATGTTCCTGGCTCACTTATTTGTTCAAGGCTATAAGCACCTATTTTTAATCGATTTTTTAAATAATCATTATGTGCTACCTGGAAGCTCGAGATTAGCCGTGTTTTCTCAATCCTCGAAAATTCTAATACATCCTGGTCATATTTAATATCCAGATCAAAAGACAGTAGTGGAATTTCCACATTAAAGTCTATCGGCAGAATGACTTCATTTTCCCTGACAGTCACTTCTGTTAAAACCAGGTTTTCAACTATTTGTTTTTTTTGCAATCCAGAATCAGGTAACTGCCAGCTCATATCCACATCGCCCCTCACAAAACCGATGTAATTCTGATCGAAATAATGAGTAACAACCGAATCGAAAAACATACTGTCGGGAACAAATACCCACTCGCCAGCGTGTGAATTTGCCAGCGGCGGTAATTCGACTGCATAACGAAGCGTGTTGGCAGCATCGTACATGCCGATTTTACCATCGAGATTGACGTCAGCAGCTTCGGCATTGATCGTATCCGGGGGATTTAAATTTATGGATAATTGGGCAATTAAAGCTGCATCGTAAGACGTGATTGTGGTGCCGACATCATCGCTTTTTTCTTTCTGAATTTTAATCGTATGATCGTTCTTACCTCGAACAAACGTCTGGTAATTTCCCTGGTTATCGGTAGTGTCGCCTGCAACCGATGAAGTATCTACCCAAACAGTTGCCCCGGGAATTGGATGTCCCGATTGATAGTAAACCATTTTTCCAGATATTTCATAAGGGATTTCCTGGCTGGCGAACAGGTAGACTTTGCCATTCCATTTTTGAACATCACTATTGAATGGCGCAGAAACGATGAAATCAGCCAGTCCATCCTGGTCAAAATCACCAGCCGGTGAAATGGCAAATCCGATACCGCTGGCGTCCCTTTCGCAATAGTCTGTTATCGTTCCTAATGGAACTTTCTTATGCCAGCCAGTGGCTTTGCCTTTTATCAAATACGCCTTGCCATCAACCGGCCCATGGTCATCCTTATAAGTCCCAATTAGCAATTCATCACATCCATCACCATCGACATCACCAACAATTGAAAGTCCCCAACCAGCCTGATCGGTTGCCTGTTCGCCAAGAAAAGACGCATCTCCATCTTTCAGGGCAATTTCCTGGGTACTCCAGCCGCCAGTCCTGCCAAACAGGACATAGACCTTTCCTGCTTGGGTATCTGTTTCATTATCATGGATTGCCGACACAATGATGTCGGAGATCCCATCACCATTAATATCGCCGTTTCCAGCTACTTTCCAGCCCACGCCTTCATTGACCCACCGTTCGCTGCCGTACAAAATCAAATCAGCATTATCGAGATTGAAATTTCCACCCCAATTAACAGCAGTCTTGCCATAAATGATAAACACGCGACTCGCCCCGGTTGCACCAATTGCAAAATCAGGAATACCATCATCGTTCACGTCCCCAATTCCAGCCACTGAATACCCAGTTCGTGCATCTTCACGTTCGAATATAAAACTGGCATCGGCGTAAAGTAAATAGTCGTTTTTCAGCCAGGGCGCTGACCTGCCTAAAATTAAATATACCTTCCCCATGTCCTGATATATTGCATCTTTAAACGGCGCCCCGACCAAAAAATCATCGTAGCCATCGCCATTCACATCGCCAGCATACGCCACCGACAACCCGGCTAAATCCTGGTTTCCTTCACCCTCATAGATCACCTGGCTTGAATCATACAACTGAAAATGAAATCCCCAATCCGCTCGTTGTTTGCCGAAAACGATATATACTCTTCCCGACATATAAGACACTTTATCATTCCCGGCTGGCGCACCGATGATCATATCATCAAAACCGTCGCCGTTTAAATCACCATTACAGGCGACCGAATAACCCGCGGCATCATACGCCGTCTGTCCCAAAAGACGGGCATCGGCGTGAGAAACACTGTCATCAAGTCCCCAGCGGAGATATTGATGTCCAAGAAATAGATAAGCTGCTCCGGCATCCTGTCCCATCGCGGCATTATGAAATGTACCGATTAAAAAATCATCGAAACCATCGCCATTCACATCTCCTGAGCCTGCAAGGGCGTAGCCAATTCTTTCGATATATTCTTTTCCATAAAATGAAACTGAAGGAGTCATCGTACCTGAAATAGATTCCAATTGATTGACCTGACCTTTAACTACTGCCATTGAGCTGGATAAAATCCAGAATAATAATACAATTAATTTTAAGATTCTCATACATAACCCCACAGTTGCAAAACAATGATGCACAGAATGAACTTAATCCTGATAAGAAAAATTCAGGAGGTAGCAGGATATGAAAGATGATCTGCCTTTGAAAAAAAATATTAATATTATATCGTCCGCCGGAATTCAAACTTCAAACTTAATACTTCTAACTTTAAACTTACTTTTTTACTGTCTGCACTAAAAACTCTGCCAGTGCCCCAATCAATTCAAAGAATTGGCGAGGTGTTTTAATTTTCGGTAGGTTAAAGTCGATGTTTTCCCGTTTCAAAATTCGCCAGACCTGTTTGGGACGAAGATAAAATTTGGTATGGGCTTTTTTTTGCAATTTGGCAAGCTCTTCCATAGTCCTGCCTTTGGGAATATAAAACGCCTCTGTATTGCTCAAACCAGCAGCCGTGTTGATATTTGACCAATCGTCCGTGACTTGCAGTCCTTCCGCAATCGCCATATTAAGTAATTCGGTGCCGGGATAAGGTACCGCCAGGTTAAATTTCGCAATATCCAATGGCAGCCTTTGTGCGAAATCAAGGGTAGCCAGCGAATCTTCCCTGGTTTCAGTCGGTAAACCAAGCATGAAAGATCCCCTGGTTTTGATGCCCATGCGATGAGCCATGTTCACTGCCTTCTCAATCGTTTCTATATTTACACTTTTTCTAATTAAATCTAACAATCGCTGCGTCCCGGTCTCGATTCCAAAACTGATGTACTCACAGCCGGCTTCTTTCATGAGTTCTAACAGGGATTCATCCACGGCGTCAGCACGGGTTTGACACAACCACGTTGTCTCCTTATGGTAGCCTCGTTCCATCAAAAGCTTACAAATTTCCCGCGTCCGATCCTTTTTGACAACAAAATTATCGTCAGCAAAGCTAAAAAATTTGGCACCATAATTTTGAACCACGGCATCCACTTCTTGAATCACCCGCTGGGGACTATTAAAGCGATATTTGAATCCAGAAACACTGCGCGCCGAGCAAAAAACGCACTTATAGGGACATCCTCTTGAGGTCAATATCCATTCGATATGGTAACTGTCATTGAAGTCGGTCAACAATTTCCAATTAACCGGGGGAAAAATATCGAGATCTTTTTCATAATGCCGATTGATTGTGTGATTATAAACTCCATTTAAACGATGAGAAATCCCCGGTATCTTTGAAAAATCTCCATCATGATCCAATGACTGTAAATATTCCAGAAATGAAAATTCCCCCTCTCCTCTTACAACCAGGTCGACATTTGGATCTTTCAAAGTTTCCTCGGGAAGAACGGTTGGATGGATATTTCCCATTACAACTTTAATTTCAGGATAGATATGTTTGACATCAGCAGCAATTTCGTGAGATCGCGCCATTCCGGGAGTGGTACAGGTAAATCCAATTACCCCGGGGTGGAATTCGTTAACGACGTCCTGAATTCGACTCTCCGTCAACAATTCAATCTGTTCGTCAAAAAGCCTGACTTCATATCCCTGTTTTTCTAAAAAACTCCCTAAAAAAACAATGCTCAATGGGACAGAGGGCGACAACATCATGCTTACTAACTTGCCGTATTTCTTTTCTGTATCAATTGCTGGATTAACAAGCAGCACTCTTTTTTTATTCACTTGCTCCCCTCTCATTCGCAACACCTTTCTGATTTTACTTAATAATTAACCATTTTATATCAATATCCCCCGGCCTGATTAATGAAGTAAACCGGAGGATTATAATTCATAATTCATTATTCAATATTCTACATTCAATTCTTGATATTGGATACTCAATGCTGGATATATATTATTCAAATCCAGAAACCACTATCCAGCATCAAATATCGATGTTAAGTGTTATCTTAATAAAACCATCTTTTTCACTTCAGTAAAAGATTTAGTTACTATTCGATAATAATAAACTCCAGAAGTAACTGGCATGTTGTTATTATCCAGACCATTCCATATAGCGGCATGATAACCGGACTCTCTAATTTCGTCCACCATTGTCTTTACTACCTGCCCGCGAATGTTAAAAATTCTAATCGTTACCATTGCCTGCTCGGGAAGCTGGTATTCAATATGGGTTGTTGGATTAAACGGATTCGGATAATTTTGATACAATTTATAATTCTTCGGTCTGGCGACAAAAACTGTAATAGGATCATGCTGCGTTTTTTCTCCAGAGATTGAAACATCTTCCAGTTTATAGGAATAATTTTCTCCAACAGTTATATTGCGGTCGATGAAGCTGTATTTCTTCGTGCCATCTGATCTAATCATCTGTTTGTTAACCTGTTGATAATCTGCATCAGACGACGATTTCTTTAACAGATTGAATCCGGCATGTGCCACCTCCAGCGTGGTTTCCCATTCCAGTTCGATCCCCTTACGCTCAACCATAAAACCTGAAAAATGAGCCAGTTGGACCGGGACTTTGACAAACAAGTCCCAGGTTCGTTCGACCGTATCATATCCATCAGACACTTTGACTTTAATCGTATGAGTACCAAAATTTTCGTCAGCGACATAAAAATCATAAGAATTCTTGACCGAAACAAGTATTCCATTATCGAACCACTCATAAGTCAGTCCGTCATTATCCGGATCATTAACCTGCACCAGGAATCGAAATATCTCGCCGACTTCTTTGTGCCCGACCAGTTGCGTACTGATTGGCTCGTAATAAGTAATTTGTGGGATTCGATTGACGTTTTCAACAGTAATTGTAACTGCCTCATCGTCAAAACCGCTCTTATTATCCCATGCCATAAAGTGAATCACGTGTTTTCCTGCCTGGAAATAGCTGGGCGTCCAGCTAAACCGTTTCGTCCCCAATGAATCATAAGATGCACCCTGGGGCAAATTTCGAATACCATATCGAACCGGATCCTGATCATCATCGGTAGCGTTTACCGTAAAACTGATATTCTGGTTCTCTCGAACTGATACATCTGGAATTGGAGCAAATATCGGGTATTTATTGATCACGCCATTGGCAGTGAATTCAACCGGGGATCCTGACAAATTATTGTTAATTGCCCATATCGAGTAACTGGAGCCGGTTAAATTGCCCAGTTGAAATCGTGCCGAAGCGATTCCGTTTTCGTCTGCATAAACCGTAGGACCATTTAACAACATACCATTTCCCTGTACCCGAACGAATGATACCGGTACATTTTGTCCGCCAGCCGGGTTGCCATATTGATCCAGCACCAGTACAGAAAACGGATAAACCAGTTCTCGCTCGATAGTACCCGGCTGCTCATTGCCGTGATAAATCTCCATCGATACTGCCGGTGACGCGCCAGCCAAAACAATAATTTTAAGCCCATCACCGATTAATCCCGGGGCTGCAGCAATAACTTCAACTTCACCAGTTGACGTCCCCAGAATAATGCTGACTGAGGCAACGCCATCGGGACCAGTCACCACCGCTCCAGAACCATTAATATTTGCATTGCCTTTGTTAACCGCAAAGTTCACGGTATATCCGCTAACTGCGTTATCAAAAATATCCGTCACTTTCACTTGAATCCCGCTAATTACACCTCCCACAGGACCGGTTTTTCCTTCCCCAGCCCATTTGACAATTTTTGCAGCTTCACCAGCAACTCCCTGGGAGGTAAATCCAATCGGTGATCCCAGCAATGCTGGTGCCTCGGCCGATGCTACATTTGACCCGGCGAACCTGCCAAGTGTTAAGACCTGGCTTGCTTGTCCAAATGGATCAGTTTTTAGAGTGACAACAAAACTGCCATTAAATTTACCTCCCCCATATTCTACTTTAAATTTAACTGGATAATCAAAGATTGGATCGCCATTATCGTCCACTACTTTGACCACAAACGGATTAGCTAATGGCAAACCGGCTGTACTAGATTGACTGTTCCCACTTTCCAGATCAATACGTTTCGCTGTACCTTCATGCGCAGTTGCAATGTATCTTACACTTCCAGAGTTTACCAATCCTTCAGCAATTACCCGCGCTCGATTTACTTCTGTCGATGGACCCATCACCCAGTTTGCTGATGCGATACCATTTTGGTCGGTATAGACAAAAGGCGCTCCCAATCCCTGGTGTTCCCAGATATAACCGCCACCTTCAAAGGCTTCAAACAGTACTGGATGTGATGGAATTGGATTACCATTTTTATCTACTACAACTGTTTTAATCGGATTACCGACGACGGTACCAAAATTTCCTTTCTGGTCTGTGCCTGATACATAACCTATGCTATGTGCATTAAGGGGTGTAAATCTTACTTTCGCTGTATCTTCAAGGTTGACTCCATCGGTAATATCTCGCACCTTTATCGTTTTCACTTCGGCCTTTTTCGAAGCGAGGTATCCTTCTGTCTGACCATTGGCATCGGCTGGGTTCCAGAAACCGGACTGAATGTTATTACTTCCGGATACACTTAAAAAGCCGACAACTTTATTGGTGATTTTATTTCCCCAGTCGTCCTGTAAAATCACTGTAATAGTCGATTTTGATTCACCATCGGCCGGTACAGGGCTGGTAGCGGTTACAATCGAATTCTTGGCACTCACTTGACCTTCTTTTGTGTCGATTACAAATGTCCGAGGAGATCCATTTAATTCCACCTGATTCCACGAACGAGCTCGGACAATATTTTGAAGACCGGCAACTGGACCAGGATAATAATATACCTGGGATATTCCATTCGTATTGGTTGGTACCGTCTTAATCGAATCTGTTAAGCCATCAAAAGATCCATCGCCTTGAGGAATTTCCCATTGTACCGGGTGATCTGGCACCGGGTTCCCATCCCGGTCTGTTACTTTTATAACAAAAGGCTGTGCCAACGCCTGCCTGACCGGGCTCCTTGGCTGTCCAACTCCTGAAACTGTTTCCAATATATGCGCCGCACTGGCAGTCCCCGATGCATAAAAAGTCATTGGTGAGTTAGTTAAATGCGTCTGGGTGCCGGGCTTAAATGAAACGATTTCTACTTCATTATTATTCTGACCAGAAGTTCTGCCAACAGTAAGGAGAACCTGCGCTTTACCATTGCTATCTGTATTTTTTGTTACTGTTTTCTTTGTAGAATCTCCATCTAAATAACCACCACCAGTTTTCACGGTGAAAGTCACCGGGCGACCGGCATACGGATTCCTGAACGCATCTCCAACCAAAACGACAATCGGTTTTTCCAGGGGACTTCCCACCACAGTTCTCTGATAATTTCCACTAACTTCAATCAGCTCGGTTGCCTCGCCAATACTGGAAGATGCATTGTAACGGATTGGTGAACCGGCTAATGGTTTTCCTTTATACATCGCGCTTGCTTCTACAATGTTATTATTGGTTCCCGGGGCAGGACCAAGCTTAAATTCTGCCGCTGCGACTTTTGTCGTTGTATCTGATTTTATGACTGCGACAGAATCACCTGCGATTTTTCCACCACCCTGGATAATTTTATAAGTAACATCAAACCCGGGTATTGGTTTTCCTCTTTGATCCACTATCTTAGCCTTAAGCGGTTTTGGCAGAACCGAGCCAACTGTCCCAGCCTGGCTATCTCCATCAACATATTCAAATTTTGCTAACTCTGCAACGGAAATGTTGAAATTAATGGGGGAGCCAGTCAGACCAGCGGCAATTGCTTTTGCCGGGGATGCAATTCCTGGTTTACTACCACAATAAAACGCAACCCTGGCGATCCCATAACTATCTGTTAATACATCAATTTCATGCCAGGTATGTCCATTAAATGTGCCGGGATTATCCCCTGTTGTGGATGAGAACTTAACTGGATATCCGCCGACCGGGTTGTCATAATTATCTTTAACATATACTTCCAGGGAATCATCCAGCACGGTACCGGCGGAACCGACAAGATTACTGGTTGAGCTTTTCGGCTGAATCGACGTCACATTTCCTGCCGTGGCGCTGAATGTAATCGGAGAGCCGCCCAACGGTGTTATTCCACTTATCATTGCTGAGGATGACACATTCGAAATCTTGACCTGGTTATTGCCAGGGAGAGATTGACCGGTTAAATTTCCACCTGCTTCGATATACAGCGTTAATGAAACATCATCAAGATAGATGGTATGATTTGAATTCACAATCGCTCGAAAATGAATTTGATAATTGGTCCCGGCGCTTTCTCGTATAAATCGAACGGTGTACTTTTGATAATCTGATGTCATCGTCACACGATTAGCCGAATATGACTCGACCCACTCCTGGGTCGATCCCTTCCACCAGTGTTTGGTATCCTCATTCTTAATAAAATAAGAAACTTCTGTCTCGCCAGACATCTTGCCCCACCACGAAAGCTCATACTCCTGGTTCACGTTTAAGGAAATATTTTGCTTCAGTGTGGTATGATATTCGGTGCCACTCACAACATTAATTCGGCAGGCATGAGAACCGCCATGAACCTGGGCCGTTTCATCATTCACAGTTGAAGCGCCATGTTGTTCGACGATCCAGTTGGCGAACAGATCCAGCCCACCACTTCCAGCGACCTCAAACCCGGGATTCACGATGAGTTCTTCGCCAATATAGGATTCCGCAGTCACCTGGTTCGACACACCAGCAACATCACCTAAGGTGAGAAATACCTGTGCCTTACCTTCTGGATCTGTCAGCGCCGACTTTGTCCGATCGGTGTTGCCATCTAAATATCCATCCCCGGCTATAACTGCAAATTGGACTTTATGTCCATAGATCGGGTTATCGTATAGATCAGCGACCTTAACTACAAATGGCTTACTCAATTTCATCCCGGCGGCGCCGGTCTGGCTATTCCCGCTAACTGCTGTCAAAGTATCCGGAATATCAGGTATGGCAGTCGCATTAAATTCAACCGGGGTTAATGGCGCTCCCCCGGTATTTGATGTGGCTTGCACCGTGTTAACACCAGCTACAAACCCAACAACCAGCCTGACAGATGCAATTCCTTCACTATTCGTCAGCACATCCATGGTCGGTGCGCCATTTAATTGGAGAAAATCATCGGATGGCATCGATTCTCCAACTTTTTCATTTCCCGCCCCAAAGGATGTTGGTACCAAGCTGCCATCTCCTGCGGAAATATGAAATTTTACATTGTGATTGACAACTGATTGACCCTGGTTATCTACAATCTTAATTTTTAATGGATTGGGCAGTGTTGTTCCTACTTTTGCAGACTGCGAATTGCCACTTTGGTACTGCATAGCATTGGCGATTCCAGACGTGGCGGTTGCGGTAAAATTCACCGGCGTCAGGCTTCCGAA
>CBFDBN010000064.1:0-13306 GCA_965603055.1 uncultured bacterium
ACGGCTTTCCAGCGGGATCGGGATCGCATTGTGCATTCACGCTCGTTTCGTCGTCTCAAACATAAGCAACAAGTATTTTTGATCAGCGAGGGAGATCATTATCGAACAAGAATTACGCACACGATGGAGGTTTCACAGCTATCCCGAACGCTGGCAAAGGCGTTGGGTCTCAATGAGGAGTTAGTCGAAGCAATTGCATTGGGACATGATCTGGGTCATACGCCGTTTGGTCACATCGGTGAGGTGGTACTGAACGAAATTCTTTCGGGACAAGATAACCTGGACAAAGTTTTAAATGGAAAGAATTTGGGAGGATTTAAACACAACTACCAGAGCGTGCGAGTTGTTGATCTGCTGGAAAAAAAATATGAATTTGACGGATTGAATTTAACCTCCCCGGTACGTGAGGGGATATTGAAACATACTCGCCTATATCGAGATCGATTTGCATATCCCAACTTTAATTATGATGGACTACAGTTCGATCTGGATATGGCAACTACGCTTGAGGGACAGGTCGTTGCGATCTGCGATGAGGTTGCTCAACGCACCCATGATTTAGAGGATGGCGTTCGTGCTGGTTTGGCTGAATTAGAGCAAATAATCGAGCTGGCAATTATAAAATTAGTTGAACAGAAATATAAGCTGAAAAGCTTGTTTAAAAACGATCGCTATACCTACCGAAACGAGATCATTAAAGGCTTAATTAATATTTTAGTTGACGATATCGTTTACACGACCCTTCGAAATATTGAAAACTTTTACGCTCGAAAAAAACGACTTCAGTTTTTTGATGAAGAAATCGTTCGTTTTAGCGATGCAATCGATCCGTTACAATCTCAGCTAAATGCATTCATCTACAAAGAGATTATTTTTAAAGGTAGAGGAGATGATATTAATCATCAAAATAAAAATATAATCAGAACACTCTTTCGATGTTATGCTGAAAATCCTTCCCGTTTATCGAATTATATTTTTAAACGGGTATCGGAGATTGAATCCAATCAAAATTCAGAATGGAACCCCACCCGGGGTGCGAAGGATAATCTTTCTTTGAGAATTATTGGCGATCACGTTGCGAGTATGACTGATCGGTTCGCGGTTTTGGAGTTTCAAAAATATGTTGTTAATTAATATCAACTGATTTCGTCGCTTTGAGCGATGGAATCAGTACAAAAAATTAGAAAGTAACTTTAATCAATGAAAATTAAATTTGAAAATGTTTGTTATCATTATGATGCAAAATTGCCAGAGAAAAACCTGGTTTTGAAAGATATAAACCTGGAAATTACTGAAGGTGAGTTTGTTGGAATCATCGGACAGTCTGGGTCAGGTAAGACGACATTGCTACAACACTTTACTGGTTTATTGCGACCTACTTCAGGAAATGTATTTATTGACGATCAAAATATCTGGAGGAAAAATTATCCACTAAGTGAATTGCGAAAGCAGATCGGATTGGTATTTCAATTTCCAGAGAGCCAGCTTTTTGAAGAAACGGTTTATTCAGATGTTGCTTATGGTCCCTCCATGTTGAAGTTGTCGGACGATGAGATTGAGTTGAGGGTGAATGAGGCTTTAAAATTGGTGGGGATGAAAACGGAGCAAATCAAAAATAGGTCACCACATCATTTAAGTGAGGGTGAAAAGCGGAGGATTGCAATCGCTGGTGTTTTAGCTATGGCGCCAGAAGTACTCGTGCTCGATGAACCGACGGCATGTTTGGATCCAGCCGGTGTAAAATTGATGATTCAAATGTTGAAGCAACTACATGAAAATGGTACGACGATCATCATGATCACACATAACCTGGATGTCATCATTCAATTAGCACAGCGAATTATTGTTTTGAACCAGGGACAAATCTGTTATAATGGTAAGCGGGAAACTGTTTTCGCTGATAATAAATTTTTAGAATCCGTAGACTTAGAATCCCCTCGAATTATTAAACTTTGTCAATTTTTGCAGAAATTGGATATATTATCTCATGTAAACCTGTTTTCGATTGATGGGGTGAAGAAACAGGTTGAAAACATAGATGAATTTGATTGGGATTAAAAAACAAAGTGAGTGATTTCAGGACATAGTGATCGGGTATTGTTCATCTAAATTTAAGAAATTAAAATGATGGCGTTTTATTGGATAATTGCAGATCAAAGGTATAAAAAATAAATTAATGATATAAATGATTAATATAAATAATGATATGTTTGGTAATATAGTAATCTTATTTCAAAACAGCAATATAAGCACATAAAAGTATTTGTGTTAGATTTTTTGGCATAGTATTTGTGATTTATCAGGTATGAGTTCATAAAAAAATGGCAGTATTTTTTACCGATGCCGATAAGAATTTTGGGTAGACATCCTGGTTAGACATCTTAGGGTAAGCATCTTGGGTAATGCATCTTCAACTAACAGCCCCAACGAAGTTTTTTAGCACAGCATCAATGGATTTCGCAGCCTAAACCTGGTTGGGGTTGTCTTTTTTTAAAATAATATTGGCTAATTAAAAAATACGAAAAACAGGTGGAGCCAGCATGAATAATTTTGCTGAAGAACTGGATTTTAATTGGGGGGAACCAAGTTTAGAGTCTCCGGATGAATTATCTCGGAGTTGGGGGAAAAATTTTGGATTCGATTATTACTATCCATTAGTAAGTCGAAGTCCACAAATTAAAGATATTTTAAAGCTTATCAAAAAGGTTGCCAAGAGCAACGCCACAATTTTAATCCAGGGTGAAACTGGCACCGGGAAGGAACTAATTGCCAGTCTCATCCAGTTTATCAGTCTTCGATCAGACAAAGCCTTTGTTAAAGTCAATTGCGCTGCTTTGCCAGAAAATTTGTTAGAGAGCGAGCTATTCGGTCATGAAAAAGGGTCGTTTACCGGCGCCTACCAGACAAGAATTGGTAAGTTTGAGCAAGCACACGGTGGGACGCTTTTCCTGGATGAAATTGGAGACATGAACCTTTCCACCCAGGCAAAGATTCTGCGTGTCTTACAGGACCAGGAATTTACAAGGGTTGGAGGTAACAAGACGATTGGTGTCGATGTGAGAATCATCACCGCTACCAATAAAGAACTCATCAGTGAAATTGAAGATGGAAATTTTCGGGATGATCTCTACTATCGACTGAATGTGGTAACGATTAATGTGCCGCCGCTGCGAGAGCGGAGAGAAGATATTCCATTAATCGGCGAGTTTTTTCGGAGAAAATTTTCCACTGAATTAAGAAAACATACCCGTGGTTTTACGGAAGATACCATGCGATTGTTGAAGAATCATTATTGGCCGGGGAACATTCGGGAATTAAAAAACCTGGTCGAGCGCGCTGTTTTAGTGGTGGACGAAGGTCAGATGATTACTGCCGATGATCTGGCGTTGACTGGTAAAGATTATTTTGCAGCCGGTGGTCGTGATCGTCGTAAGAACCTGGGTGATAATTGGGGATTTAATACTTTAAAGCTGGAAGAGCTGGAACGAGAAGCCATTTTACAGGCATTGGAGATCAGTCGCTGGGTTCAGAAGGATGCCGCAAAATTACTGGGCATATCTCCCCGGTCGTTGAACTACAAAGTAAAATACCATAACATTACGCATCCGAGCTGGAAAAAGAATGTCTGAAATGGCAAAAGAATTTCCAATTCTAAAAAGCCCTCTTCTTGATATGAGAGGGCTTTTTTTTATGTTGATTATTTTTTCTTAATAAAAGTTAATCTTCTGCTGACTGATTCCATCGCCAGTCATAATTAAACTTTTTTCAAATATGAATTCCGAATAGCGAAATTGTAATCAAAACAACAATAGTTGAAAAAAGGTAATCTATTTAAAGTTAATTACTTATCGAAACATTAAACTGTGGTATATAAATTGCCGTTAAATTGTAAATGTATGAGCAAAATGGATAACAGAACAAACGTGGGGGATATTAGATGGAATGAAAAACCAGAATCATGAAATGAGATAGAGATCGGAATTATGAAAAATTGGACAAAGGTCAGGGCGGGGCTAATTATAGTTGTTGTTTTTTATTTATCGTTTTCCGCAGGTGTCAACGCCGGTGATGTGATTGTCAGTTGGGATCCAAATACAGAAGCAGATTTACTGGGTTACAAGGTCTATTGGGGGACATCTTCCAGAAGCTATAATAATTTCAAGGATGTTAAAAATGTCACTAGTTATAAGATCACTGATCTCCCTGAAGGCGTTGAACATTTCTTTGCAGTTACAGCTTATGACACAGCTTTTAATGAAAGTGATTTTTCAATTGAAGTCAGCTATAAGATTCCAGTTAATGACATAGATCCACCGGTGATTTCTTCAGTGATTCTTGTCAATGCAACAGAGTTAGATCTAACCTATAATGAAGAAGTAGAACAGTTCTCAGCAGAAAATCTATCAAACTATCAAATCGATAACGGAATTACGATAAACTCCATCACGTTGGATTCAAATAAGCGGGTCGTTCATATTAAAACGATACCGCACCAGCCGGGAAATTATACAATTACTGTAAATAATGTTTCAGATATTGCATCCAATTTGATCGCACCCAACAGCAGTAAATCCTATCAATATGATCCTGGCGATACGACGCCGCCAACCATCACCAATGTTCAAATTTTGGATGCAACACATGTCGATGTTACCTTCAGCGAGGAAATCGAAGCATCGTCGGCTCAAACAGTGGCAAATTTTACGATCAATAACAATATATCGATTTTTCATGCGAATTTAGATCAAAACAAACGAACACTGCACCTGGCAACCAGTGATCACCAATCGGGTACGACTTATACTTTGACAGTCAGTAATATTCGTGACCTGGCGCAGCCGTCCAATTCGATTCTTCCCAATAGCACAAAGCAGTATACCTACAACGAAGTGGATGTGACGCCGCCAGAAATTTATTCGGTTAATATCAGAAATGCTAACCTGGTCGATGTGATTTTTTCAGAAAAGGTTGAGCAAACTTCAGCCGAGAATGCTCAAAATTATACTATAAATAATGGCGTAAATGTGCTGGCGGCAATTTTGAATACCGATCAAAAAACAGTGCATCTTTCCACGACAACACATCCGGCAAACATGACTTTTACTTTAACGGTGAACAATGTCACAGACCGAGCCCAGCCAGCTAATGTAATTGAACCGAATACGACTTATGATTATGCTTATCGACCAGATGATTATACACCACCAAGAATTATCGGAGCAGTAGCGTGGGACGAAACGCATGTGGATGTTACCTTTTCTGAGCCGATTGATCGGCCGGGCGCTGAAAATGAAAATAATTATGCGATTGATAAAGGGATTGCTATCATTGAGGCAGTTCGGGACTCTAATAGAACAGTGGTGCATCTGACAACAACTCCACACCAGACTGGAGAAACGTACACCCTGACGATAAACAACATAACAGACCTGGCACCCACACCAAATGAGATCGCTCCAGACTCCAAAATTCAGTACAGTTACACCTATCAAGATTTAGCGCCGCCCGAAATTGAGGATGTTCAAATTGTATATTCCACTTATGTGAAAATTTTCTTCAACGAAATTGTCGAGCGGGAGTCGGCTGAAAACATCGGCAACTATTCGATCAATGGCGGAGTCCAGGTTTTAGGCGCGATATTAGATAACAGTTTGAAAATTGTTCACCTAACCACTTCGGAACACCAGCCGAATACCACTTATACTTTAACAGTAAACAATGTCAGGGATCGATCCCCCAATCGGAATCCGATTAAATCCAACACAACATTTCAATACGACTTCGAAGTATCTTCTGGCTCAATTGTATTGGGCTTGAGCAAGGATAATTATGAATTAGCTTATCTCAATGTTGGCGATGAATATTATGTCGATCGAACATACACAATTAACAGCATCCCCGAAGAAATGAATGGTTATTTATGGATCAAAACAGCCAATGATGATCGCGATAAGAAGGATGAAAATTTTTTCAGCTTTCAATTAAGTGAGGCGACGAAAATTTATGTTGCTTATGACAGCCGTGGGTTGAATTATCCCAATTGGCTGGTGAATGATTTTTACCGGGTCGGCAAGTATGTGGGGGTATCAGAATATGCTAATAAGCTGGATTTGTGGGTGAAGGATTGCGAGCCCGGCGTTATAAACCTGGGTGCAAATTTAGCTGATGGCGCACAGGGTGTGGAGAGCATGTATATCGTTTTAATCGAGAGTAAAAGCGGTCAGCATCCCGGTATTCCTGAAAATATGGGTGATCCCTTATCATTATGTCCGGCAAATATGTTTCTGCTCTATCAAAACTATCCCAATCCGTTCAATGCCGGAACTGAGATTCGATTTCAATTGCCGAAAAATGCTGATGTTGAATTGACCATTTACAATATCCTGGGACAGACGGTGCGAACTCTCACCCAGGGATATAAAACAGCCGGGCATCATATTATGAAATGGGATGGCAGAAATAAAAATGGTCTGTCAGTACCCACCGGTGTCTATTTTTCAAGACTGATAATCAAAAAACTCGAGGATGTTGAAGGGAAAAGTATTTATCGGACGGTGTACAATCATGTTCGGAAAATGATCATGGTCAGGTAATTAATTGTAGCGCGCGGCGCGTAATGACGTAAAACAGGAGCAGTTGCGCCCTTCGTGCTACACCCTGCGCTTTCCGATGGTTTGTTTACATCAGAAATATTAGCCAAAATCAAATACCTCTTTTAAAACAGAATCTCAGGCAGATAACAGCCGGGATTCTGTTTTTTTTATCAGATAGTATTTTACTCCAGGTTAATTAAAAATTTGCGATTAATAACTTCCTGTTAAATCACTAATTATAGTGGGACAATAAAATGCCCCCTGGGATAAATTCATAAAATAAAGGTCACGAGTCCCGAAATCCAAATCCCTGGTCCCGTTTTTTTATTTATATCTCACCCGTTTCTCAATAAAGTAATAATTTTTTTGAAAAAAGCTATTGATTAATAATAATTTTTTTTTTACCTTTTCAAGGCACAGTTCAGTGTTTAAAATAAATTATGTGGCAATCAAATATACTCAGACAATAAGAATATGCGAAGGATCAAAATTCAGCATTGAATATAATTGATTTTAAACCTTGCGAAGGTTGGTCATCTCCGAATCCGAAAACCATTTCATTTTCAGTATTAAAAATATTTGGTTAAATAACTATGCAGAAGAAAATTTTTACAATCGTATTCAGCTCGATCATTTTTTTGTTAAAATTTGCAGTAGGGCAGGAAATAACAACTCCCCAACAGAATGTTCCCGTTCAAAAGGAAATGCCATCAACTCATATTCAACAGATCGATCCAAAAATCCAGGATCTTTCCTTTTTCGGACATAATTTGTTTCAGATGCCAGATGAGCTTCAACAGGAGATTACTGGCGGCGGGATGATGTTCCCTGGACGCTATAAGCTGGGAACTGGAGATCGATTAGCCATTCACCTGTTGGGAAAAATCCAGCAGAGTTTTGATGTCGTTGTTAATGTCGAAGGTAAAATTTACATTCCAACCGTTGGGGTTTTTCATGTTACAAACCTGACAATTAATCAACTTCACTCCTTTCTGGAAAAGCAATTGTCCCGGTTTTACGATAATTTTTCAGTCAATTTAATGTTGATTGAAGCCAAGTACATTCCGGTGCTGGTCGTTGGTGATGTAAAGCGACCGGGGAAATATTTTGTGAATGCGCTAAACACTGTGCTTGATGCTGTAATTCTTGCCGGTGGTCCTACAAGCATTGGCTCCTTGCGAAACATCCAGGTTTTCCGCCAGGATCAATTGATAAAAACCGTGGATCTCTACCAGTTTTTAATGAAAGGTGAGATTCAAAACGATATCTTTTTGCAACAATATGATAAAATCTTAGTGCCACTAATAAAAGATGTTGTCAGGGTGACCGGGGAACTAAAGCGACGAGCAAAATTTGAGCTCAAGTTGGGGGACAACGAAAGATTATCTGATCTCATTTACCTGGCTGGTGGATTTACTGATTTAGCTTATTGTGATAAAATTGAGATCAGCCGCTTGTTGCCGAATGGTGATCGTGCTGTTTTTTATGTAAATTATAATGAAATTATGGAAAATGACTCCTGCCAATCAAATATCATCATGCAAAATGATGATCGCATTCATGTTTTCTCGATTTTGGATCAAAGCTACCCGAAATATGTTTATATCCATGGCGAGGTAAAGCGTCCCGGGAGATATAAATTGGAGGAGAATTTACATATTTTAGACTTGATTTTGAAAGCTGGCAATTTATCTCGAAGCGCATACATTCTGGAAGGTGAGGTCGCTAAAATTGATCCTAAAGTACCTGCCCGGTTTAAAAAAATTAATTTGCAGGAAATTTTTGATAATCCCGATAGCGAACAAAATATTTTACTGGAAGAAGATGATCGCCTGTTTATTCGTCAAATTCCGGAATGGGAAGTTGGTTTGACCGTTGAAGTAAAAGGCGAAGTGAACTTCTCGGGAATTTACGCCATTAGTAAAGATAGTATGACGCTCAGTGAGATCATTGATAAAGCCGGGGGATTTACAGATGAGGCGCTGATTAGAGAAGCCTCTTTAAACCGGGCTGGCGCCAAAATCATGATTGATAAGGAATATGAAAGATTGAAGCTGCTATCCCGTGATCAGATGTCAGACAACGAATATCAATACCTGGTAATGAAAGAAAATTCCCAGGATATCGGACGGATCGTGGTTGATTTTTACCGGGCGTGTGTGCAAAAGGAAAAAGATGAAGATGTTATTTTAGAAGACGGCGATATGATCCATGTACCCAAAGCACCCAAAGTTGTTTATGTGACCGGACGGGTGGGAAGACCCGGCGGAGTTTTGCACAAATCCAACAAAAAAGTCAAATACTATTTGAATAAAGCTGGCGGCACAACCTGGGATGCCAGAGCCAGGGGAATTAAAATCACCAAAGTTACCGGTGAAATTCTCGATGATGAAGATGTTAATAAACTTGAACCGGGAGATATAATCTGGGTGCCGAGAAAACCTGATCGAGAATGGTGGGGACTTTTCAGACAAACAATTGCTCTTATTGCTCAGCTTGCAACTGTTTATATCGTTGTTGATCGTGCCATAACAAAATAAATCAATAGTAAAATTCAAAACAATACAATGAAAAAGAAAAAAATCGAAATCAATGATCAAGATATTGATCTATTAGACTACATCAAAGTCTTGCTGAAGCATCGGAAGATGCTCCTTCGAAATGTTGTAGTCGTTTCAATTCTGATCGCTTTAATCAGTCTTTTTCTTCCGAAGACGTATACCGGGGTGGCGACGATTTTACCGCCAGAGGATACGCAATCAGCCGATTTTTTAAATGCTTTGACCAGCTCACCCTTATCGAATTTCATTTTTAATGAATCCCGAACAACATCTGATCTTTATGTGGAAATACTGAAAAGCCGATCGGTATTAGATGGTGTTTTAGAACGGGAGTTTGTCTATAAAAAAAACAAAGAAAATCCACAAAAAACAACCTTGCTAAAAATCCTGAAAGCGAAAAGTTTACAAAAAGGACGCGAAAAGCTGGATTCAAAATTTAATGTAAAAGCTTCGCCAGAAGGTATTATCAGCGTTGCCGCTGAGTTGAATGATCGATATCTCGCTGCCGACGTTACCAATGCGCTGGTGAGTGAACTGGATAAAATCAACAAAGATAAAAGCACCTCTCGGGCGAAAAACTCTCGTATTTATATTGAAAATCAATTGAAATTAACCGGGGAAAAATTAAAGAAGGCGTCAGAAGATCTGGTTCAATTTCAGGAGCAATATAAAGCGATTTCTCTTGAAGAACAGACCAAAACTGCCATTGAAAAAGCCGGTGAAGTAAAAGGAATAATTTTAGCCAAGAACGTCGAGTTGGGCGTGGCACTGCAAACAATGACGCCGGATAATGTTTACATGGTACAATTGAAAAAGGAAATCGAAGAGCTTGAGAGACAGTACAACTATCTCCAGTACGGCGATAGCTTAAAACTGGAAAATCAGAAGGAATTTTACATCCCCTTTGCCGATGTTCCAGAAGTGGGATTGGAATTGGCGAATTTAATGCGGGAAGTCAAAATTCAGGAGACGGTATGGGAATTATTGAACCAGCAGTATTACCATGCGAAAATACAGGAGGCACGGGATACACCAACTATTCAAGTTCTGGATGAGGCGGTACCGCCAGAATTACGGACCAAACCAAAACGGAAATTATTGGTGCTGATCGGCAGTTTTCTGGCATTGATGTTGAGTATTTTCTGGGCATTTGTGTCCGAATATATTGATCGAGTGAAAAGTGATACCGCAAACTTCTATAAAACAAAAGAAATCTCCGACGATATCCGAAAGGATTGGGAAGGATTAAAAAAATTAACAAATCGATTTAAAAGAAATAAATAACATCGTTAGTTTATTCAAAATTAAAAAAATAGACTTGTCATTTCGACGAACGAAGTGAGGAGAAATCTGTATAACAAATTGAAATTCTTGTTTTTCTTAATATGATGGACTAACAGATTCCTCCCTTCTGTCGGAATGACATTTAATACTCTAATCTGAATAATTAATTAACATTGTCATAACCAGGAGGGCTTTAAAATTAACTCAACGAAAAAAATCAGGTTAGTGCAGATCGGTACCGGGAACTGGGGCAAAAATCTCTTGCGAAATTTCTACTCTAATCCTCAAGTCCAAATTCCGATTGTTTGCGATACCGATCAAAAAGTGATCTCAAGAATCGCTGCTGAATACCCTGGCTTGGAAACAACAACGGATCTTCAAAAAATTTATGATCGAGATGATTACGATGCTGTGGTTATTGCCACCCAGCCAGAGAGTCATTTTTCGCTTGCCAGAGAATTTCTGTTGAGAGGGAAGCATGTCTTCGTTGAAAAGCCAATGGTTTTAGACCTGGCAGATGGCGAAGAATTACCCCGCCTGGCAAAACAACAGCGCCGAATTTTAATGGTCGGGCATATTCTCGAATATCACCCGGCTTTTGAAAAAGTAAAACAAATGATCGCTGATGGGGAATTGGGCGATATTTATTATATCTATACGTCACGAGTAAATTTGGGTATCATTCGTCAAACCGAGAATTCGCTGTGGAGTTTTGCACCGCACGATATTTCGATCATATTAATGTTTATGAATCGAGAGCCAGTTCGAGTCGTTAGTACTGGTCAGTCATTCATCCAGCCCGGAATTGAAGATGTGGTGTTCACGACGCTCCATTTCGCTGATGGGAAGATGGCGCATATCCATGTTAGCTGGCTGGATCCCCATAAAGTCCGAAAGGTAACCGTTGTTGGCTCCAAGAAAATGGCAGTCATCGACGATATGGAATCCACGGAGAAAATAAGAATTTACGACAAGGGAGTCAATTTTACCGGTGATTATTCTGCTTACAGTGAATACCTGACTTTGAGGATTGGTGATATTTTGATTCCCAAAATTAAGAATGCTGAACCACTAAAATTGGAGTGCCAGCATTTTATTGATTGTATTTTGAATAATAAAACACCTCGTTCCGATGGTGAAGATGGTCTGCGAGTAGTTCGAGTTTTAAATGCGGCACAGGAGTCGTTGAAGCAGGGTGGCGTGCCGGTTGAGCTATGATAAAGAGCTTTTTCGTTTATTCATTTTAATTGTCAATTGACAATTAATGAGAAATGAATTAATAATTCAACCATATCAAATTAATTTGATTGAAGTGTGTAATTGTTGGTAAATTGCAAATTTATACCAACAGTGAGGTTAGAAGTGAAAGTCGAAGCAGTTAAAGTTGAAAATGGATTTTTAATCCCTTTCAATTACTAATTATTATAAGATGAGATATTTTTACCTATGGATGAAATTTTATTTAATAAATGGGTGAATGATAATAATCCTGATAGTTCTCTTTCCTATGGCAAAGGTTGGTGGGATTATATAGAATTCATAAGATTAATTTGCGATAAGTTTAATTGTTCAAAAATCAGTGTTGTATCAACTTATATCATGGAAACACCGCCGCCTCAAGAAAAACTGCTAATGCCGGTGGTACTTTTAAAAATCAAACAAATTCAATTTATTATGAAGACGGATTTTGGTGTCTTACCGCCTTATTGGACGTTAAGTATCATTCGCAATGATGATAGTGATTTTAAAACTTACGGTATATTTAACACGAAAGAAGATTTAAGGAGACCAAGTATTCCAGGTTTCTGTAAGGAGTGGATTTTCCCGCCTTATAGCAAAAGTCACACAAAGTTTACATGTCGGGTTGATGATGAATGGGATGTGTATGCATTAATTAAGATTATAACTGTTGATGACCGATAAAAGAAATCGTTATTATTGGTATACAGGAAAAATTTGATTATGACAAAACAAAAGATTCTTCAAGAATTAATAAAGATTCATGAAAAATATTCTTATGAAAGATATTCAGATGAATCATCTCAAATGTGTACGATGTGGTCAACAGATGATCCTCCTGATATATTAGAATGCACTGAACCATTAGATGACATCTGTAACATGATTAATAAAAATATTGATGAGGACTATGCAGTTGAATTATACGATATGACTTTAAAAGAAGCTGCCATATCTCTTGATATTTTTTTGAAAGAAAATGAAAAATCCTAAACAATGAACTTCTTGCACAATGGGCAAAGATTTTTAACCGCGAATTTAGCTAATTATGCCAATTAAAAAATTAGCATAATTCGCATAATTAGCGGTTAAATTTTGCTTTTTGGTTCTGGCTTGTTCAGGTTGGGCTAATAAAAAATATTTTGGGAAACAAAAAATGAATGACCCTTTTACTTAGATTTGATAAATACACAATGGGATAATATCATAATGATGTACCAAACCTTTCAGGATAAGAAACCTATCATAGAATATGAAATAGACACCTAAAAAATATATTCATATCCTGCAAAAGAATATTTAAGTTCCATAGGTATCCGGACAAGAAATGAAGCACAAAAACAATATGAAGAAGCTATTAAAAAGAATAAAGTTATGCTATTTATAAAGGATAATAAAAATGAAATATTGAGATCTTATGTTTTCAATTTATCAGATTGAAAGAATCGGAATTTCAAAATGTTCACTGAAAATTCTAAAACTGAAGGACAATGCATCGAGTTGTTCCATAGACTATTTAAAGATCGGTAACAGTTATTGAAAAAACTAGGGCCAGAGGGGGGGTAAAATCTGATTTGTTCTTGAGAACGCAAACTTCAATTTATGCTATAGGAGAAAATGAGGCTGTAA
>CBFDBN010000065.1:0-13306 GCA_965603055.1 uncultured bacterium
CCGCCAATGAAAGCCATGACTAAGGTGAAGATAGCATAAGCCCCACCGAGAAATTTGCTGCGGAATCGTTCGGTAAAAAAATCGCCAATGGTAATCATGCGACAGCGACGAAACAGCATGGTGGTGAACCAGTAAAATGGTGTTAAAAACAGCACCAGGTATTGAATCCACATGCCGCCAATTCCCTGGCGATAAATCTCCCGAGAAACCGCCATTGCCTGGTCAGCATTGGTCGAATTGCCAAAGTTAAGGAAAAACTGGTAAAATTTTCCCAACTTGCGACCGGCGATGTAGAAATCGCCAGTGTCTTTGGTTTTTTCCGATGCTTTCTTCCCCAGCCATAAGATGAAGATAATGTAGATAATAATGATACTGAAATCGATAATGTGAAGACCGAAAATATGCATTAAATTCCTCCCTCGATTTTATTACTCAGACTCAGATGGACTCCACTTTGAAAGTGGAGTCCATCTGAAGAGTCATCTGGGTGAGTCCATCCAGTTCTTTGTTAATCTAAAATATTTTCAGTAAGAAGCAAGGATTTTTTTTTGAATCAAAAAAAACTTGATTTTGATATTTTTTTTGTTTACTTTTCTTGAATTATCAAAAGTTGGAGGATTGCAGGATTTAAATATGATTATATCAAGAATTCAAGAAGCAGCTCGTGAATTTTCAGATAAAATTGCAATTATTTTTGATCACCACCAGGTAACTTATGCTCAATTCGAGGAAATTACTAATAAATTAGCCAATGGTCTTAAAAATAGAGGTATTCAAGCTGGTGATCGTGTTGCATTGATGATGCCAAACCTTCCGCATTGTATTTTTAGTTATTATGCAATTTTAAAAGCAGGGGGGATTGTCGTCCCGATCAATTATATGATGGAGGACGATGAATTCAATGGCGTATTGGAAAATATAAAACCTCAATTTATTATTTATTGGGAGGGATTTGGAAAATATGTTCAGGATTATGTTAGCAACCGGGACGAAAAACCTTATGTGATCGTGCTGGGCAAGAAGGGAGCGATTGATCAAGATAACTTGCTGGAATTGATTTCAAAATCAAAACCAGAATTCGAGCCAGTGCAAAGAGGAGCAGAAGAAACAGCAGTCATTCAATTCACTTCCGGGGTCACAGAACCTCCGAAAGGAATTGAATTTAGCTATGAGAACCTGTTCAGCAGTATTGAAGGGACAGCCAGGTTTTTTAGATTCAATGAAGCGGATGTTTTCGGGGTAATCTTACCCCTGTTTTTTATTTTCAGTCAAAATGTTCTGGTAAATGGCGCTTTATCCCGGGGGGGCACGGTTGTTCTTTTTTCAAAAGTCGATTATCCAAAAATTGCGCAATCCATCGACAGCCATAAAATTTCTGTGCTGGCAGGTTCACCAAGCTTTTATAAATTATTAATTGATCTGAAGCAAGAATTGTTTTCTGGCTCTTCGCTGAAATACTGTCTTGCTTCCTGGCAACAGTTGCAGGAAGAATTGTCCTCGCGATTCGAACAGCGGGTTGGCATACCGCTATTGAATTGTTATTCGATCACAGAAACTGGTGGGATCATTGCTACCAACCATCATTCTTTTGATAGAAAAAGCGGTTCAGTTGGGTTGCGTTTACCCGACGTTGATATTCAAGTTCATGATGAAGACGGACAGCAACTCGATCACCATGTGGTTGGCGAAATCGCTATTCAAGGGAAGATGGTAATGAAAAATTATTGGAACGGTCCTGAATTAACCGCCAGGCGATTAAGAGATGGATGGTACTACACCGGCGATGTGGGCAAAATAGATGAACAGGGCAATATTTTTTTAGTTAATAAAAAAGCTGAAATCATTACAAAGAGTGGATTTCCCATTTATACCAGTGAAATCGAGCAAATTCTGGCAATGCATCCAAAAGTGAAAGAAGCCGTCGCGATTGCGATTCCTCATCCAGATCATAAAGAAGATGTGCAGGCTTGTATTGTATTGAATGAGAATGAAACAGCAACAGCAGAGGAAATCATCGAGTATTGCCGAAGCCAGGTGCCGGTTTATAAATGTCCGCAGATTGTCAAATTTTATCCTTCGTTGCCCCGGACGAAAATGGGAAGGATTTTTAAACGAAAATTACAGGAAAACTCGCTATCTAAAACGTAGAGAGTCGGGTGTAGAGCGTGGGGCGAACGACGTGGGCTGGTACGCCATAATATTACATACTAAATCTTTGTTTTTTTGACAAGAAATTTCAAAAATCATTTACCGCAGAGTTATTTTTCTTGCTCTTTTTTTTCTCTGTGTTTCTCAGCGAACTCTGCGGTTTGAAATTTTTTTATAAATGAAAATCTTAACGAGGTTAAGTGAACTTTTACTATTAAAGTGAATTTAAATCCGAATTAACGATTTTTGATTGATAAACAATTAATGTCACAAGGAGGCTCTAAGTGAAAGAGTATACAGTGGATAAAGTTAGAAATGTTGTATTAGTTTCTCATGGAACGGTTGGAAAAACCTCTTTAGCTGAAGCCATGTTATTTTCTGCCGGGGAGACCAATCGATTGGGAACGATTGATGATGGAACCACCGTTTCGGATTACAGTCCCGATGAAATTGACCGTAAAATTTCGATCAGTAGCACCATGCTTCATCTTAGTTGGAAAAATCATAAAATCAATATGTTAGATACACCAGGATATTCAGATTTCATCGGTGAGGTGATCGGATCTTTTCAAGTTGTCGATACTGCCGTTGTATTATTAAACGGTGTCGCCGGGATAGAGGTCGGGACTGAAACTGTCGTTCGACTTGCCGAAGAAAAGCAAATTCCCCGGGTATTTTTTATTAATAGGCTGGATAAAGAGCATGCTAATTTTAACAAAGTTTATGAGATGACAAAAGATCGTTTTGGAAATGCTGTGGCAGTTTTACAGTTTCCAGTCAATGAAGGCGAGACATTTGATAGTGTGGTTGACATCATAAAAATGAAGCTGCTGAAATTTGAGAAAAATAAATCTGGCAAATTCACTGAACGTCCGATTCCAGAAAATCTTGCCGATCGCGCTGCTGAATTCAGGAATGCTTTGATGGAAACCGTTTCTGAAAATGATGAAGAGTTGCTGAATATTTACTGTGATGTCGGGGAACTTACTGGTGAACAATTGAAAACCGGGTTACGCAAACAGGTTGTCGCCGGCAATATATTTCCATTGATCTGTGGCGCTGCTACCGCCAATATTGGAGTTCACCAGTTGTTGGATTTGATCGTGAACGTTGGTCCATCACCAGCAGATCGACCGAGCATTGAAGGTATAAAACCGGGGACCGATGAAAAGTTAACCAGGGATGTTAGCGTCGACGCACCTTTGTCCGCTCTTGTTTTCAAGACCATCTCTGAGCCACATGTGGGAGAATTATCGTTTTTTAAAGTATTTTCCGGGTCTATGAAAACTGGAAACGAGGTTCTCAATACAACCAAAGGCAGTACTGAAAAAATCGGACAAATTTATTTGATGAACGGCAAAAACCGTAAAGAGGTTGGACAGGTAAATGTTGGGGATTTTGGTGCGATTGTGAAATTGAGAGACACCTCCACCGGGGACACACTTTGCGATAGAGGTAATCCAATTCTATTACCAGAGATCAAATTCCCGGAACCGGTCATACGAGTCGCTGTCGAGCCAAAAGCGAAAGGTGATGAGGAAAAAATTTCGACTGGCTTTCACACCATTCAAGATGAAGATTCCACGTTTAAGGTCGTGGTTGATCCGGAGCTGAAGCAGACGATTATCCATGGTCAGGGAGAACTACATTTGGACATTATTATAAAGCGCTTAAAAGATAAGTATGGTGTTGAAGTTGATGTTGTAGAGCCTAAAATACCATATCGAGAAGCAATTAAAGGCACGGCAGAAGGCGCTCATAAATATAAAAAACAATCTGGCGGCAGGGGACAGTATGGCGACGTTTCATTAAAGTTAGAACCAGTGCCACGAGGCGAAGGCTATGAATTTGTCAATGCGATCGTAGGAGGGGTAATCCCGGGAAAATATATCCCGGCGGTAGAAAAAGGAGTAAAAGAAGCCATGACTGGTGGTGTTATGGCAGGATACCCGGTCGTCGATGTCAGAGTCACACTATTCTATGGAAGTTATCACTCTGTTGATTCATCGGATATGGCATTCAAAATTGCCGGCTCAATTTGCTACAAAAAAGTTTTCAGGGAAGCCAAACCCGTCCTGCTGGAACCCATTTATGAGATTGAAGTTCAGGTGCCAGAAGAATACATGGGAGACGTCATGGGAGACATTTCAAGTCGACGTGGTAAAATCCTTGGCATGGATGCAGAAGGTCTATTTCAAGTCATCAAGGCAAAGGTTCCTTTGGCTGAGCTATATCGATATTCCACCACGCTGCGGTCATTGTCCCAGGGGCGAGGCTTGCATCGTCGCAAATTTTCACACTATGAAGAAGTGCCAAAGGAGATCACAGACAAAATTATAGCACAGGCTGAGGCAGAGAGTGCAAGTGACTAATGTTCGAAGTGACTAAAATGATCTAAAGTTGTTAATTAGCTAAAAAATGAATAAGTTAAAAATAAAAATTTTTGCAACTTAAATTTCTTATCAAATTAACAAAGATTTGATGTGTAATATTCTAGCGCAGCAAGCTGCAAAGGCAAAATAAAACATAGAAAGGTACAAACATCGACTTTAAAAATTTGTTTTTCTGTGTTTGTTCCTTTCTGTAGTGCAAGATCATTTTTTTTATTTTCTTGCCAAAAACAAAGATTTCAGGTGTAATATTATTGGGCGAGCGGAAATTCCGATTGCCCTTTGTTTTTATTAATTGAAAAGTGAAGGGGATTTAGATGGATATTCTCTGGGCGCCCTGGCGAATTGAATATATTAAACAATCCAAAGAACCGGGATGTGTTTTTTGTACAAAGCCAGCAGAACAACAGGATGATAAAAATTTTATCGTTCATCGCAGCAAAACATCCTTCGTTATTATGAATTTTTATCCTTATAACAATGGTCATCTTATGATCGTCCCGTTCCGACATACCGCCGATATTGCTGGTTTAACTGCTGACGAAAAGCTGGAAATGATGGATTTGTTAGCTATGTCCAAACAAGCTTTGAAGCAGACGATGGCGCCCCATGGTTTTAATATTGGAATGAACCTGGGACAAGTCGCTGGCGCCGGGATCAAAGATCATCTGCATTTTCATATTGTGCCTCGCTGGAATGGCGATACCAATTTTATGCCGATTTGTGGGCATACAAAAGTCGTTTCCGAGGGGCTTGCAGAGACGTGGGAGAAACTTAGAAAAGCGTTTGATGAAATGGGTGTTAAATAAAACCAGGGTATATCATGTAGCCATTTCAGTAACGATTAAAATGTATACGTGGTTGTTGCGGGTTTTCAATTAAATTAACTCAGATCCGAAGTAACGAATCAATGAACCGTATTGATGCCCCGTGGAACAAATGTTTGGGATGAGCTACTGGCTCAAGTCCAAAATCGACAGAAATCGAATGCCCTTGAACAGCTTGAATTCAAGTGCCATTTTCACTCAGTGCAAAACTCTATTTGTCATTTGTAGAAACAACTTCATTAAATAGTCCTCTGATAATTTTCTGACCTTAAAAATTAAAATAAAGACAAAGTTTTACGCAAATTGCATTTTTTATCATTATATAGTGATAAAGCTAATTTATATTTAGGGAAAGGGGGTAAATCAAAATGAATAGTTAATTATCGAAGTATGGTAATCCACCAAACTGAGGATTAAATTCCACGATGCATCTTGTTCTAGAATCCTGCATTAAAATCGCAATGATTAGCATGATCCTAAATTACCAGATTAATAATGAATCATACTTACTCTAACTGTAAAAAGTTAAGAAATAATAGTAATTTTCAATTAAACTACTGAGGAGAAATGTAATGAAAAATATTTTTAAGAACTTGGCGCTATTATGCCTGATCTTATGGTTTCCAGTTAAATCAGTGGCTCAAAATACGCCACCTGAAGTAACAAGAATTGAACTTCTTCCAAAAAATGCAACAATCGATGACGATTTAACCTGTGATTATGACTATTATGATGCCGATGGTGATCCTGAAGACACAAGCCAACGTTTTGTTGCATGGCAGAGAAATGGCGTTTGGCAAACGGAATTCCGTGATCAGCTTACTGTGCCTGCTTCTGCTACTGAAGATAATGAAAAGTGGGAAGTGTTCCTCAGAGTTCATGATGGTACTGAAGAGAGTGTTGAAACATATACAGCTTCTGTTGAATTTGGTACTCCGATTCCAAATACTCAACCAGAGGCGCAGGATGTGGAGATTCTCCCAAGTAATCCTACAACTAATGATGATTTAAATCTTTCCTATACTTATTACGATGCAGACGGTGATCCAGAAGATGAAAGCCAACGCTTTATTGCGTGGCGAAGAAATGGTGAATGGACTCACGTACATCGTGAGCTATTAACAGTACCAGCAGCAGATACGAGAAAAGGGGAAGTTTGGGAAAGTGAATTGAGAGTGCATGACGGTAAAGATGAAAGTGCAGAATATTGGGCACCTCCAGTTACTATAGGCAATACCCCACCTGTAGCCACAGATTTATCCCTAATACCAACCAATCCATCTGAAAGTGATGCCCTTACTGCAAGTTATACTTACAGTGATGTAGATGATGATCCTGAAAGTGGTACAGAGATTCGTTGGTATGAAGATACGATTTTGCAACCGGATTATAATGATCAATTATCGGTGCCGGCATCTGCTACATCAGGGGGAGAAGAATGGTATTTTACTGTTGGTCCAAGTGATGGGGAGGACTTTGGAGACTTGCAAACATGTTCTACTGTAGTTATAGGAAACACTCCCCCCGAGGCAACAGATTTGGCTATTACGCCAATTGATCCCGAGACGGAAGACGATCTTACAGCAAGTTATATTTATAGTGATGGAGATGGTGATCTTGAAAGTGGTACAGAAATTCGTTGGTATAATGATTCTGTTTTGCAACCGGATTATAATGATCAATTATCAATACCGGCATCTGCTACCTCTGGGGGAGAAGAATGGTATTTTACTGTTCATCCTAGTGATGGGGTGGACTTTGGAGATTTACAAACATCTCCTACTGTAACGGTTGCTGAAACCAGACTACAGGCTAATTTTGATGCTAAACCTACTATTGGAATACCTCAGCTAAGCGTACAATTCCAGAATCTTACAGAAGGTAATGCTCATACTTATGAATGGTCATTTGGTGATGGAGAATATAGCACAGCAGAGAATCCAATCCATGACTATTCTGAACCTGGAACATACAGCGTCAGTCTGAGCGCCACTGGTCCTGGTGGTAGCAATTATATACATCGAGATAATTTTATCACTGTCTATGAAGATTCTGCTGGATATGTCAATTTAAATTTTGTTGATGGAAGTGAGGATATTATAGATGAACCGTGGAAAAATTCAATAGATGCTGATACATGGGGTTGGGACGGCACGACTACTGCTAAGGGTGATCCTGCCTGGTCTATTTTTGAATTTAACAATCAAGAGACAATAAAAATTGATCATTTCCGATTGCTGACTAATACTGGAGTAAATTTGCCATCTCGTTGGGTGAAAGAATTCAGAGTACAGGTGTCAACCTCTGGGACTTTACAATCTGATTTTAATACCGTTTTAGATACTGTTAAGGAAAATGGAGAGTGGGAAACATTCTATATAACTCCGATCAATGCAAAATATGTAAAGTTAATCATTGATGAACCTACAGGTTGGTGTGAGGTTGGTGAATTCGAAGTCTGGGAACATATTCCAGGTCCTTGTATATTGAATATTACTGTAACACCGACAGAGGCTGGCAGTGTGATAAAATATCCAGATAGTTCTGAATATGATCATAATCAAGATGTAATTTTAACTGCCGTTCCCTCTAGCAGTATATATGTATTTGATCACTGGAGCGGTGACCTGAGTGGAACTAATAATCCTGATACTCTAACCATGAAAGGTGAGCACAATGTTACTGCCCATTTCAGGCTGAGTGATGAAGAAGTAAGCATACCTGATACTGTTAATGGTCCTTCTACCGGGTTTACAAATCAAAGCTTGAATTTCTCGACAGATGGCTCAACCAGTAATTTGGGACATGATGTAGAGTATCAGTTCGATTGGGGGGGTAGTTCGCTTTCTGATTGGGGAAATGCGATAAGAAGTCATACTTATTCGGATTCTGGCACATATTATGTGAAATCACGGGCACGTTGTAAAATCCATACCAATGTGATATCTGGATGGTCTGTGACTCATACAGTAACAATCTCATCATGCAGCCTTAAAATTTTGATCAATCCATCTAACGCAGGAAGCGTAATCAAAAATCCTGATAAGTATGGTTATGAATTTGGTGATGCTGTTACTATAACAGCTATACCTGATACTGGTTGGAAGTTTGCTGGCTGGTCTGGAGATCATGGTGGCAATAATAATCCTGCTATAATTTCTATAAGAAATCACATGTCCATCACTGCAAACTTCGAACAAAAAACTTATACATTAATGACATACGTTACCCCGAGTGGAACAGGAAACATAATTAAATCTCCGAATAAGGCTAAATATACATACGGAGAAGTAGTCGTTTGTACTGCTATTGCTAATCCAGACAGTTCTTATAAATTTAACCATTGGTCTGGAGATATTTCTGATACAGTGAAAAGTGTCAGTTTGATTATGGCTAGAGATAAAACTATAACAGCACATTTTTCCAGTTCCGTTACAAATGTATCAGATTTGGAAGTGTATGGGATTATTCCTTCAGAGTTTGCACTCATGCAGAATTATCCCAATCCATTTAATTCTGAAACAATTATACGATATCAATTACCCAAATCGAGCTATGTGAAATTAGAAATTTTTAATACGCTGGGTGAACGAATAAGAACGTTAGTGGATGTTGAACAGAATGCTGGTTTTTACCAGGTAATCTGGGATGGTAAAAATGATGCGGGACTGGTGACAGCATCAGGTATCTATTTTTATGTCTTAAAATATGACAAAGGTATAACCTATAAGAAAGCTATATTTTTAAAATAAATCCTAAAAGACTCAATAAAATGTAGCACTGCAAGCAAGCTGCAACAAAGAAATGTCATTGCGAGCGAAGCAATCTCATAATGTTAAAAATAAACGTTTCAGAGATTGCTTCGCCGCTCTATTTGAAGGCTGTTTAAAATTTTAGCAAAAGAGGCAAATATTATGCTTGTGAAAAATCTTTAAAATTAAAATTTTAAAATTATTTTGAGCAAATTGATTTCCTTGTTACAATATAGTTGTAAGTTATGATTCAATGTCATTAAGTTAAGGGGAATTAGTGTCATTCCGAGCGGAGTCGAGGAATCTTTATATATCAAAAAATTAGTTGGTTAACAGATTTCTCGCTCCGCTCGAAATGACAAGCAATCTCTGAACTAACTTAATGGCATTGAGTTATGATTATCAATAAGCAATCCAATGTTTTAGAATTAAAATGATGACTTTTTAAAATAATTTGATCTAATTAGAGATTTATATTTAGGGAAAGGGGGTAAATCAAAATAAATAGTTAATTATCGAAGTATGGGTAATCCACCAAACTGAGGATTAAATTCCACGATGCATCTTGTTCTAGAATTCTGCATCCAAATCGCAATGATTAGCATAATCCTAAATTATCAGATTAATAATGAATCACTCTTATTTGAATTCTAAAAAAGTAGAGAATAATAGTAATTTTAAATTAAACTGATCGGAAGGAGATATCATGAAAATAATTTTAAAGAACTTAGCGCTATTATGCCTGATCTTATGGTTTCCAGTTAAATCAATGGCCCAAAATACACCACCTGAAGTAACACGGATTGAAATTCTTCCAGAAAATGCAACACTCGATGACGATTTAACTTGTGATTATGACTATTATGATGCCGATGGTGATCCTGAAGACACAAGCCAACGTTTTGTTGCATGGCAGAGAAATGGCGTTTGGCAAACGGAATTCCGTGATCAGCTTACTGTGCCTGCTTCTGCTACTGAAGATAATGAAAAGTGGGAAGTGTTCCTCAGAGTTCATGATGGTACTGAAGAGAGTGTTGAAACATATACAGCTTCTGTTGAATTTGGTACTCCGATTCCAAATACTCAACCAGAGGCGCAGGATGTGGAGATTCTCCCAAGTAATCCTACAACTAATGATGATTTAAATCTTTCCTATACTTATTACGATGCAGACGGTGATCCAGAAGATGAAAGCCAACGCTTTATTGCGTGGCGAAGAAATGGTGAATGGACTCACGTACATCGTGAGCTATTAACAGTACCAGCAGCAGATACGAGAAAAGGGGAAGTTTGGGAAAGTGAATTGAGAGTGCATGACGGTAAAGATGAAAGTGCAGAATATTGGGCACCTCCAGTTACTATAGGCAATACCCCACCTGTAGCCACAGATTTATCCCTAATACCAACCAATCCATCTGAAAGTGATGCCCTTACTGCAAGTTATACTTACAGTGATGTAGATGATGATCCTGAAAGTGGTACAGAGATTCGTTGGTATGAAGATACGATTTTGCAACCGGATTATAATGATCAATTATCGGTGCCGGCATCTGCTACATCAGGGGGAGAAGAATGGTATTTTACTGTTGGTCCAAGTGATGGGGAGGACTTTGGAGACTTGCAAACATGTTCTACTGTAGTTATAGGAAACACTCCCCCCGAGGCAACAGATTTGGCTATTACGCCAATTGATCCCGAGACGGAAGACGATCTTACAGCAAGTTATATTTATAGTGATGGAGATGGTGATCTTGAAAGTGGTACAGAAATTCGTTGGTATAATGATTCTGTTTTGCAACCGGATTATAATGATCAATTATCAATACCGGCATCTGCTACCTCTGGGGGAGAAGAATGGTATTTTACTGTTCATCCTAGTGATGGGGTGGACTTTGGAGATTTACAAACATCTCCTACTGTAACGGTTGCTGAAACCAGACTACAGGCTAATTTTGATGCTAAACCTACTATTGGAATACCTCAGCTAAGCGTACAATTCCAGAATCTTACAGAAGGTAATGCTCATACTTATGAATGGTCATTTGGTGATGGAGAATATAGCACAGCAGAGAATCCAATCCATGACTATTCTGAACCTGGAACATACAGCGTCAGTCTGAGCGCCACTGGTCCTGGTGGTAGCAATTATATACATCGAGATAATTTTATCACTGTCTATGAAGATTCTGCTGGATATGTCAATTTAAATTTTGTTGATGGAAGTGAGGATATTATAGATGAACCGTGGAAAAATTCAATAGATGCTGATACATGGGGTTGGGACGGCACGACTACTGCTAAGGGTGATCCTGCCTGGTCTATTTTTGAATTTAACAATCAAGAGACAATAAAAATTGATCATTTCCGATTGCTGACTAATACTGGAGTAAATTTGCCATCTCGTTGGGTGAAAGAATTCAGAGTACAGGTGTCAACCTCTGGGACTTTACAATCTGATTTTAATACCGTTTTAGATACTGTTAAGGAAAATGGAGAGTGGGAAACATTCTATATAACTCCGATCAATGCAAAATATGTAAAGTTAATCATTGATGAACCTACAGGTTGGTGTGAGGTTGGTGAATTCGAAGTCTGGGAACATATTCCAGGTCCTTGTATATTGAATATTACTGTAACACCGACAGAGGCTGGCAGTGTGATAAAATATCCAGATAGTTCTGAATATGATCATAATCAAGATGTAATTTTAACTGCCGTTCCCTCTAGCAGTATATATGTATTTGATCACTGGAGCGGTGACCTGAGTGGAACTAATAATCCTGATACTCTAACCATGAAAGGTGAGCACAATGTTACTGCCCATTTCAGGCTGAGTGATGAAGAAGTAAGCATACCTGATACTGTTAATGGTCCTTCTACCGGGTTTACAAATCAAAGCTTGAATTTCTCGACAGATGGCTCAACCAGTAATTTGGGACATGATGTAGAGTATCAGTTCGATTGGGGGGGTAGTTCGCTTTCTGATTGGGGAAATGCGATAAGAAGTCATACTTATTCGGATTCTGGCACATATTATGTGAAATCACGGGCACGTTGTAAAATCCATACCAATGTGATATCTGGATGGTCTGTGACTCATACAGTAACAATCTCATCATGCAGCCTTAAAATTTTGATCAATCCATCTAACGCAGGAAGCGTAATCAAAAATCCTGATAAGTATGGTTATGAATTTGGTGATGCTGTTACTATAACAGCTATACCTGATACTGGTTGGAAGTTTGCTGGCTGGTCTGGAGATCATGGTGGCAATAATAATCCTGCTATAATTTCTATAAGAAATCACATGTCCATCACTGCAAACTTCGAACAAAAAACTTATACATTAATGACATACGTTACCCCGAGTGGAACAGGAAACATAATTAAATCTCCGAATAAGGCTAAATATACATACGGAGAAGTAGTCGTTTGTACTGCTATTGCTAATCCAGACAGTTCTTATAAATTTAACCATTGGTCTGGAGATATTTCTGATACAGTGAAAAGTGTCAGTTTGATTATGGCTAGAGATAAAACTATAACAGCACATTTTTCCAGTTCCGTTACAAATGTATCAGATTTGGAAGTGTATGGGATTATTCCTTCAGAGTTTGCACTCATGCAGAATTATCCCAATCCATTTAATTCTGAAACAATTATACGATATCAATTACCCAAATCGAGCTATGTGAAATTAGAAATTTTTAATACGCTGGGTGAACGAATAAGAACGTTAGTGGATGTTGAACAGAATGCTGGTTTTTACCAGGTAATCTGGGATGGTAAAAATGATGCGGGACTGGTGACAGCATCAGGTATCTATTTTTATGTCTTAAAATATGACAAAGGTATAACCTATAAGAAAGCTATATTTTTAAAATAAATCCTAAAAGACTCAATAAAATGTAGCACTGCAAGCAAGCTGCAACAAAGAAATGTCATTGCGAGCGAAGCAATCTCATAATGTTAAAAATAAACGTTTCAGAGATTGCTTCGCCGCTCTATTTGAAGGCTGTTTAAAATTTTAGCAAAAGAGGCAAATATTATGCTTGTGAAAAATCTTTAAAATTAAAATTTTAAAATTATTTTGAGCAAATTGATTTCCTTGTTACAATATAGTTGTAAGTTATGATTCAATGTCATTAAGTTAAGGGGAATTAGTGTCATTCCGAGCGGAGTCGAGGAA